>NZ_JAMZBD010000474.1:0-2341 GCF_024158685.1 Halomonas sp. 707D4
ACCGTACCCTGCTGGCGGCCAAGGCGGCGCTGGAGCGCGGCGACCCGGCTCCCGAGGTGATCGACGATGCGACCCGGCGCCTTGCTGATGCGGGTTTCACGCCGGACTACGTGGAGCTTGCAGGCGCCGATCTCGGCCCCGTCACCCCGGCCACGCGCGAGGCGGTGCTGCTCGCCGCCGCCCGGCTCGGGCCGGCGCGGCTGATCGACAATATCACCGTGACGCTCGGCTGAGGGCTGCCGGCGCGCTACCAATCGCGTATTGCCGCGATGCGCGACTCGCCCTATGCTGACCGGACATGCTTGAGCAGTACGCACTCGTTCCCGGGCATGACGCCCGATCAAATTCAGGAGCCCTCTCATGCAAGAAGTGGTCATTGTCGCGGCGCGGCGCACCGCAGTCGGCAGCTTCGGCGGCTCGCTCGCCGGCATTCCCGCAAGCGATCTCGGCGCCTTGGTGATCAAGGACATCCTCGCCTCCACCGGCGTCTCGCCCGACCAGGTCGACGAGGTGCTGCTCGGTCAGGTGCTGACCGCGGGCGTGGGCCAGAACCCGGCGCGCCAGGCTTCGATCAAGGCGGGCCTGCCGGACGCCGTCCCGGCGATGACCATCAACAAGGTGTGCGGTTCCGGCCTCAAGGCGGTGCATCTGGCAACGCAAGCGATTCTCTGCGGCGACGCCGAGCTGATCATCGCCGGCGGTCAGGAGAACATGTCCGCCTCGCCCCACGTGCTCCCGCACTCGCGCCAGGGCCAGCGCATGGGCGACTGGAAGGCGATCGACACCATGGTGCACGACGGCCTGTGGGACGCCTTCAACGACTACCACATGGGCATCACCGCGGAGAACCTGGCCGAGAAGTACGGCATCACCCGCGAGCAGATGGACGAGTTCGCCGCCCAGTCGCAGCAGAACGCCGCCCGTGCGATCAAGGAGGGCAAGTTCAAGAGCCAGATCGTGCCGGTCGAGATTCCCCAGCGCAAGGGCGACCCGATCGTCTTCGATACCGACGAGAACCCGCGCGAAGTCACCGCCGACAAGCTGGGCGCCATGAAGCCCGCCTTCAAGAAGGATGGCACCGTGACCGCCGGCAACGCCTCGTCGCTCAACGACGGCGCTGCCGTGGTCATGGTCTGCTCCGCCGAGAAGGCGAAAGAGCTGGGCCTTACGCCGCTGGTGCGCATCAAGGCCTACGCCAACGCCGGGGTGGATCCGGCGATCATGGGCATCGGCCCGGCACCGGCGACCCGGCGCTGCCTGGAAAAGGCGGGCTGGAGCATCGACGATCTGGATCTGGCCGAGGCCAACGAGGCCTTCGCTGCCCAGGCGCTGTCGGTCAACAAGGAGCTCGGCTGGGACGTATCAAAAGTGAACGTCAACGGCGGCGCCATCGCCCTTGGCCACCCCATCGGCGCCTCGGGCTGTCGCGTGCTGGTCTCCCTGATCCACGAGATGATCGCCCGCGATGCCAAGAAAGGCCTCGCCACCCTCTGCATCGGTGGCGGCCAGGGCGTGGCGTTGGCGATCGAGCGCCCGTAGAGCCAGCAAGCCCTCAAATGAAAAGCCCCGGCGAATGGCCGGGGCTTTTGCTTTTGGAGCGCTCAAGCGACGCTCACGGAAGCTACCTGATTCGCTCTTTGTTGACCAGCCGAGACGGCGTGCGCCCGACCAGCACCACGCCGACCAGGAACAGCGCTGCGGCGGACCACAGGGTGGTAGGCAGGCTCGTGGCATCGACCACTCGCCCGCCGAGCAGCGCGCCAAGGCCGATCGACAAGTTGAACACGAAGGCCATCAGGGCGGTCGCCGCTTCGGTGTTCGGGGCGGTGCGCAGGATCCAGGTTTGAATGCTCACCGAGATGCCGCCGAAGACCGCGCCCCACAGCATCAAGAGCCCCACGCCGGTGAGCGGGTTCGTGCCCAGCAGCGGAAAGCTCGCCACGATCACGACCAGCAGCACCGGAATCGTCAGCACGGCGATATAAGGATTGCGCGCCGCCCTCATTCCCGCCACCACGTTGCCGATGATGCCCGCCGCGCCATAGAGCAGCAAAAGCGTCCCCACGTGGCGCTGTTCGACGCCGCTGATGCTCTGCAGGACCGGGCTGATGAAGGTGTAGGCGACGAAGTGGCCTACCACCACGCAGCCGGTGGTCAGCACCGCCACGCGCACGCCACGATTGGCGAGCTGGCGAAACAGCACGCCCAGGCGCACCGGCTCGCGCGGGGCCAGCGCCGGTAGCGTCAGCCAGAGTGCACCGCCGACGATCAGGCTGACGCCGCCGAGCCCGCCGAATACCCAGCGCCAGCTGCTCATGTCGCCCAGAAGCGTCCCCAGCGG
>NZ_JAMZBD010000475.1:0-2320 GCF_024158685.1 Halomonas sp. 707D4
ATCCAGGAGATCCGCGCCCGCGACCCGGGGGTGATGTTTCTGGCCGAGGCCTTCACCCGCCCGCCGATGATGCTGCGCCTGGGCAAGGTCGGCTTCAGCCAGAGCTACACCTACTTCACCTGGCGCCACACCAAGGCGGAGCTCACCGCGTACTTCAGCGAGCTCGACGCCTCGCCGATGCGCGAAGGCTACCGGCCCAACTTCTTCGTCAATACCCCGGACATCAACCCCTACTTCCTGCAGACCAGCGGACGCAGCGGCTTTCTGCAGCGCGCGGCGCTGGCAGCGCTCGGCTCGGGGCTGTGGGGCATGTACTCGGGGTTCGAGCTGTGCGAAAGCGCCCCGGTGCCCGGCAAGGAGGAGTACCTGGACTCGGAGAAGTACGAGATTCGCCCACGCGACTACCAGGCGCCGGGCAACATCAGCCTCGAGATCGCCGAGCTCAACCGCATTCGCCGCGAGAATCCGGCGCTGCAGACCCACTTGAGGATTCGCTTTCACACCATCGAGAGCGAGCGGCTGCTGCTGTTTTCCAAGGCCACCGAGAGCCGCGACAACGTGGTGCTGGTGGCCATCAACCTCGACCCCTTCGCCGCCCACGAGGCCGCGCTCGCGCTGCCCTTCGAGCTTTTCGAGCTCGATGACGACGCGGCGCTGCTCGGCGAGGAGCTGATGAGCGGCGCCCGGGTGCGCTGGCAGGGGCGCTGGCAGTCGCTGCGTCTGGAGCCGGCACGGCCCTTTGCCGTCTGGCGGCTGCGCCCGGAAAGCGCGCCGTCATGACAACGGGCCACCAATGGCCCCGGCTGGTGAACGCATCGCCGGCCAACACTCTTCGTCCACACCGATGATTGCAGGGAGGGCACCTTTGATGATGGATGCCAGCAGCGAACGACACGCCGTCGAGACCCTCGACTTTCTCGACGACCCCCTCTGGTACAAGGACGCGGTGATCTACCAGGTCCACGTCAAGTCGTTCTTCGATGCCAACGACGACGGCATCGGCGACTTCAAGGGGTTGATCGACAAGCTCGACTACATCGAAAGCCTCGGGGTGAACACGATCTGGCTACTGCCGTTCTACCCCTCGCCCCGGCGCGACGACGGCTACGACATCGCCCAGTACATCGGCGTGAGCCCGGACTACGGCACCCTGGCGGATGCCCAGCGCTTCATCGACGAGGCCCACGTGCGGGGCCTGCGAGTCCTCACGGAGCTGGTCATCAACCACACCTCGGACCAGCACGAGTGGTTCCAGCGCGCCCGCAACGCCCCGCCGGGCTCGCCGGAGCGCGACTTCTACGTGTGGTCCGACACCGATCTCAAGTACCCGGGCACGCGGATCATCTTCCTCGACACCGAGTCCTCCAACTGGACCTGGGACCCGGTGGCCGGCGCCTACTACTGGCACCGCTTCTACTCCCACCAGCCGGATCTCAACTTCGACAACCCGGTGGTGCTCGAGGAGATCCTCAAGGTGATGGCCTACTGGCTCGACATGGGCGTTGACGGGCTGCGCCTGGACGCCATCCCGTACCTGGTCGAGCGCGAAGGCACCAACAACGAGAACCTGCCGGAAACCCACGACGTGCTCAAGAAGATCCGCGCGGTGATCGACGAGCGCTACCCGGATCGCATGCTGCTCGCCGAGGCCAACCAGTGGCCCGAGGACACCCGCCCCTACTTCGGCGACGGCGACGAGTGTCACATGGCGTTCCACTTCCCCTTGATGCCGCGCATGTACATGGCGCTGGCCCAGGAGGACCGCTTCCCGATCACCGACATCCTGCGCCAGACCCCGGACATCCCGCCGACCTGCCAGTGGGCGATCTTTCTGCGCAACCACGACGAGCTGACCCTCGAGATGGTCACCGACAAGGAGCGCGACTACCTCTGGAACCACTACGCTGCCGACCGCCGGGCACGCATCAATCTGGGCATTCGCCGCCGCCTGGCGCCGCTGCTCGAGCGCGACCGGCGGCGCATCGAGCTGCTCAACAGCCTGCTGCTTTCGATGCCAGGCACGCCGGTGCTCTACTACGGCGACGAGATCGGCATGGGCGACAACATCTACCTCGGCGACCGGGACGGCGTGCGCACGCCCATGCAGTGGTCGCTGGATCGCAACGGCGGCTTCTCCCGCGCCGACCCGGCGAGCCTGGTGCTGCCGCCGGTCATGGACCCGCTCTACGGCTACCAGAGCGTCAACGTCGAGGCCCAGACCCGCGACGCCCACTCGCTTTTGAACACCATGCGCCGGCTCTTGAAGGTGCGCGGCCAGCACCGCGCCTTCAGCCGCGGCTCGATGCGCGCGCTCTATCCG
>NZ_JAMZBD010000476.1:0-2314 GCF_024158685.1 Halomonas sp. 707D4
GGCTCCTTGGCGTAGAGCTCGTGCTGGGCCAGCGTCATGGTCAGCGCCCCGAGCTCCACCGGCGCCTCGACGAGACGCACCGGCAGCAGCGAGATGAAGCGCTCGGCCATGCGCCGGGGCAGCGTCATGATCGCTCCGGTCAGCGCCACCACCCGGGCGGCGGCGAGATAGTTGAGGTTTTGCGAGATCACCCGCCGCCCCAGGCCGTGCTGCTCCAGGCAGTGGTCGATGGGGGTCGGCCCCAGCCCGCTGATGTCGGCAAGCTCCACGTGGCTTGCCTGGGCGAACGCGGCAAGGCTCAGGCGCGCGCCGATGTCGGGGTTGTCGAGGGCTGCCAGGCACACCCACGCCTCGTCGAGCCAGGCGGTCTTCACCACCCCGCCGGGCAGGGCGATACGGCTGTCGACGCCCACCACCATATCCACCTGACGACTCTCCAGCGCGTTGCTCAGCACCTCCGGGGTGATCAGCTCGATGGCGAAGCTGATGCCCGGCGCCTTGGCCAGCAGCCGGCTCAGGAACGCCGGGTACATCACCTCCTCGAAATAGTCCGTGGTGGCCAGGGTGAAGCGCCGCGTGCTGGTGAGCGGCGCGAAGGAGGCCGGGGGCGTCAGCCCCTCCTGCAGCACGGCGAGCGCCTGCTGCACCACCGGCAGCAGCGCCTGGGCGCGGGGGGTGGGCTGCATGCCCTGCTCGGTGCGTACCAGCAGCGGGTCGTCGAGGGCCTCGCGCAGGCGCTTCAGGGCGTGACTGATCGCGGGCTGGCTCACATGGAGCTTATCGGCGGCGCGGGTGACGTGACGCTCGTGCATCAGCGTCACGAACACCAGCAGCAAGTTGAGATCGAACTGACGCAGTAGACGCATGCCCGCCACCATTCATGAAGTGAATGAATAGATTCTAAACATTCATTTCATTCATCGCTGCAAAACTTTTATCGTCGCGCTCTCGTCGCTTTTCCACCTTGCGCCCCAGGAGATCACCGCCGGTGACCCACTCTACCCCGCTCACCTCACCCACCATGCCAAGCCTCTTTGGCGATGTCATCACGAGCTTCATGAACGTGCCCCGGGCGTTTGATCCCAGGTCGACGCAGGCGGACGTGGTGGTCAGCGGCGTACCTTTTGATCTGGCCTGTTCGGGGCGTGCGGGCACGCGCATGGGGCCGAACGCCATTCGCCAGGCCACGGCAAACCTGATCTGGGAAGGCAAGCGCTGGCCCTGGGATTTCGCCCTGGAAGAGCGCTTGAAAGTCGTGGATGCGGGCAACCTGGACTACGCCTACGGCGAACCCGAAAGCCTGGTGGACAATCTGGAGAGCCACGCCGGGCGCTGGCTCGCCGCCGGCAAGAAGATGCTCACGCTCGGCGGCGATCACTACATCAGCCTGCCGCTGCTGCGTGCCCATGCCCGCGAGCACGGCCCGCTGGCGCTGATCCACTTCGATGCCCATACCGACACCTACGAGCAGGGCACGCGCTTCGATCACGGCACCATCTTCCATCACGCGCTGAAAGAGGGCCTGGTGGTGCCGGAGCACTCGCTGCAGATCGGCATCCGGACAAGCTATGATCGCCACAACCACCCTTATGAAGTGCTGGACGCCGACTGGGTCAACGACCACGGACCGAAAGCCGTGCTCGAGAAGATACGCGCTCGCGTCGGCCACCACCCGGCCTACGTGACCCTCGACATCGACGGCCTCGACCCGGCCTTCGCCCCGGGCACCGGCACCCCGGTGTGCGGCGGCATGAGTACCGACCTGCTGCTGAAAGTGATTCGAGGCCTGGTCGGCATGGAGCTCGTCGGCATGGACCTGGTCGAGGTCAACCCGGCCTATGATCACGGCGACATCACCTCACTCGCCGCGGCGACCCTGGGGCTCGAGTTTCTTTACGTGCTGGCGGCGGGCAAGGCTCGCTGACACGTCTTTGATCGATACAAGAAACCACGACGAAAACGTCGTGGTTTTTTTCGTTTTAAGCATCGCTGAAAGGTTGTCTGTGCCATTCGCGCGCAAGCACAGGGCGAGACGCGATATACAGCGGGAAAGGGGGCGATTACTGTAAACCCTATACCGTGAAGGAGATCGCCCATGAATGCCTGTGACCTGAGCGCCTTTGATGCGCGCCGTTTGATGAGTTCCAAGAAGCTCTCCGCCGTGGAGCTGACCGAGAGCTGCCTGGCCCGTATCGAGGCAGTCAATCCCGCCGTCAACGCCCTGGTGGCCCAGGACCTCGACGCCTGGCGCCAGGGCGCGAAGAACGCCCAGCGCGCCATCGACCGGGGCGAGCCTCTTGGCCCGCTGCACGGC
>NZ_JAMZBD010000477.1:0-2298 GCF_024158685.1 Halomonas sp. 707D4
GGGCTACGCTGACTCGCTCCGCGGCCTGGGCCTAAGCAACGACCAGCTGGCCCAGCGTGTGGCGAATGCCAGCAATGCGGTCCGGCTGCTCGATGCGAACACCGCCCGGATGAACCTGCAGTTCAACGCCGCGGCGGACGGCGCGCTGATCAGCGCCGATGCCATGGCCCAGCAGGCCGGCGGCGTCGATAACCTCAGCGGGCTGATGTCGTCGTTCTACCAGAGCTTTTTCACGGATGGTGAGCGCGCTGCTCACCTCCAGGGCGAGATCACCGATGCCCTGGCGTCGATGGGCATGGCCCTGCCGGAGAACATCGCCGGTTTCCGTGCCCTGGTAGAGGCGCAGAACCAGAACACCGCCGAGGGGGCCCGCAACTACGTCCAGCTGCTGCAGCTCTCCGACGGGTTCGTGCAGCTGCAGCAAATGATGGGCGATGCCGAGGGCGCGACCGACGGCCTCAACGCCGCGATTCGCAGCAACGCCGACATCGCTCGCGAACGCGAGCAGCTCGAGCTGCAGCTGCTGCGCGCCGAGGGTGACGTCACCGAGATTCGACGCCGCGAGCTTGCTGCGCTGGATGCCTCCAATCGTCCCCTTCAGGAGCGCTTGCACGCGATCGAGGATGAAGCCGAGGCCACGAAGGCGTCGAACGATGTCGTACGCGAATACCAGCAGCTCGAGCTGCAGCTACTGCGTGAGCAGGGCAATACCACCGAGCTCCGCCGGCGTGAGCTCGCGGCCCTCCACGAATCGAACCGCCCGCTGCAGCAACGCATTTGGGCACTGCAGGATGAGGCCGCGACGTACAGTCAGCACCTGGTGACGAACGGCAATGTCGACACGATTCGTCGGGCGTACGACACCTACAACGCGAGCATCGAGGCCATCAACGAGGGCGCGCGGCTGCGTGAGCAGCAGCTCGCCAACGAGCAGCGGGCGTTGACGACGCTGCGCGACCTGACCGACTCGCTGATGCTGTCGAGCCAGTCCGTGCTCGACCCCATGGAGCGGATGCAGGAGGCTCAGCGGCAGTTGTCGCGCCTGCAGATACAAGCCGAGGCTGGCGACACGAACGCCATTGGGCAGTTGCAGGGCGCGACCACGGCCTATCTGGATTCGATCGCCGCGGTCTACGGCCAGTCCTCTGCGCAGTACGCCGCTGAGTTCGAGAGTGTCTCGCGCTCGATGCAGGCGCTCGAAAACCGCTACGGCGACAGCGTCCGGGCGCTCGGCACCCAGGAGAGCATCAGCCGCGACGCGCTGCGTGACCAGCAGCGTGCGCGGGACCTGCTGACCCGGCAGCTACAGCAACAGGCCGACATGTACGGCGAGCTGGATTCGATCGCCCACCTGCTCGAGTACCTGCCCCAGGAGCTGGCCAGCGCGCTCTCCAGCATTCTGGATAACGGCAAGCCGGGCGGCGGCATCGGCCTGGCGCAGGTGATCAGCGGCGCCCGCAACGCCCACGGCTATCTGGACGATGCCGGCGCCCGGGTGGTCTACGACTACCTGAAGAACACCGGGGGGACGCTCTCGGACGCGAACCGGTACCTCAAGCCGGGTGCCAATACCGCCGAGGACTGGGCGCGACGCAATGGCCTGCCGCTGTTCGATACCGGGGCCTGGAACCTGGGTGGCGACACGCTCGCCATGGTCCACAAGAACGAGTTCATCGCCCCGGCCAAAGGCGGCATCGCCGATGAGTTCCGCGCGTATGCCGCCGGCGACTACCAGGCCGAACTGCTGGGTGAGCTGCATCGGCTGCAGCAGGGATTGACCCAGCGCCCGGCCATGGCTCCGGTCAGTGGCAACGATCAGGCGCTATTGCGTGCGTTCGCGGCGATGCGTGAAGACAACCGCCGGCTGACGGAGCAGGTTGGAGCGATGGAGCAGCAACTGGCCGCGATCGTCAAAAACACCGGCGCCGTGATCGACCCAGCTCGCCGGACGGCAATGGCTACCGAAGGCGCCGAGCGCAGCACGCGCTTGAAGAAAAGGAACCCCGCATGATCACAGACGCCCAGTTTACCCGGTGGCTGGAGAGCCCCCGGGAGAACCGCGTGATACTCGCCGAACTCGAGCACGCCGGCGGCGTCGTGCAGGTCGCCGACAAACCCTACGTGGCCCCGGCGAGCGAGCGACTCGACAACCCGGTATGGAACGACCTGCTGATCAGCGCCGTGGGCATTTCGCTACGCGTCGATGGGTTGATCGAGATTGGCAAGATCGAGCTGCGCGACGATGGCCGCATCACGGACTGGTTGGACTACCAGTGGCGGGGGTGGCCGGTGCGGTTG
>NZ_JAMZBD010000478.1:0-2294 GCF_024158685.1 Halomonas sp. 707D4
CCCTTTTTTCATTCGTAATAGCCGCCTAGAACACCCGGTTGAGGCCGTTCTGCGCCGCCACCCGGTAGGCTTCCGCCATGGTCGGGTAGTTGAAGGTGGTATTGATGAAGTAGCGCAGCGTGTTGGCCTCGCCCTTCTGCTGCATGATCGCCTGGCCGATGTGCAGGATCTCGGAAGCCTGGTCGCCGAAGCAGTGGATGCCGAGTATCTCGAGGGTGTCCTGGTGGAACAGGATCTTGAGCATGCCCACCGTGTCGCCGGTGATCTGCGCCCGGGCGGTATCCTTGAAGAACGCCTTGCCGACCTCGTAGGGAATCTTCGCCTCGGTCAGCTCGCGCTCGTTGCGCCCGAAGGAGCTGATCTCGGGAATGGTGTAGATGCCCGTGGGAATGTCGGTGACGAAGCGGTACTCCTTGTCGAGCAGCTCGTTGCTCGAGTTGAGCCCCTGGTCGTAGGCGGCACTGGCAAGGCTCGGCCAGCCGATGACGTCGCCTGCGGCGTAGATGTGGGGAATCTCGGTGCGGTAGTGCTCGTCGACGTTGAGCTGGCCGCGACCATTGGCCTGCAGGCCGATATTCTCGAGCCCCAGCGAATCGGTGTTGCCGGTGCGCCCGTTGGCCCACAGTAAGGCGTCGGCGCGAATCTTCTTGCCGGACTTGAGGTAGACGACCACGCCGGCTTCGTCCCCTTCCACGCGGTCGTACTCCTCGTTGTGGCGCACCAGCACGCCGTGTTTGCGAAGGTGGTACGACAGCGCATCGCTGATCTCGTCGTCCAGGAACGACAGGAGGCTGTCGCGGCTGTTGATCAGATCGACCTTGACGCCGAGCCCGGAGAAGATCGAGGCGTACTCGCAGCCGATGACCCCGGCGCCGAAGATCACCATGGTACGCGGCGAGTGAGCCAGGCTCAGAATGGTGTCCGAGCAGTAGATACGCGGGTGGCGAAAGTCGATGTCACCGGGGCGATACGGACGCGAGCCGGTGGCGATCACCACCTTCTTGGCGACGAGCTCTTCAGTGGCGTTCTGGCGATCGCGTACCAGCAGGGTATGCTCGTCCTTGAAACGCGCGGTGCCCTGGAACAGGTCGATGCGGTTGCGCGCATAGAACGTGGTGCGCATCTCGACCTGCTTGTCGATGGTCTCCCGCGAGCGCTCCATGACGCGCGGAAAGGAGAACAGGCGCGGCTCGCCGATATCGCGGAACATGCGGTTGGTATTGAACGACAGGATCTGCCTGACCTGATGGCGCAGCGCCTTCGAGGGAATCGTGCCCCAGTGGGTGCAGTTGCCGCCTACCTGGGGCTGCTTCTCGACGATGGCCACGCGCTGGTCGTGCTTGGCCGCATTGATGGCCGCGCTTTCGCCCGCCGGGCCCGTTCCGATCACTACCACATCGTAATTGTGAACCGCCATACCGTGTGCGTCTCCTCGATCCCGTTGTCGCGGGCCATGCCCGCGCTGTCGTCTGCCGCGTGGCCTTGAATCCTAGCGACGGGTCGCGTCGTAACCGAGGTCCGCGCCACGGCTTTCGTCGCTCGCCCGGCGCAGGCTACCGCGCTTGCGATTCTCTTCCTCGCACACCTCGTCCTTGCCGCCGCAGATATCGCAGCCGTCCTTCATGCCGATCGCATTGAGCCCGCCGCAGGAGCCCGCGATGGGCTTGCGCCCCATCAGCACGCCGACCGCCATGGCGGTCATGATCAGCGCCATGAAACCGAATACCAGTAACCAGATAGCCATATACGCCTCCTGTGACGTCGAAACCGCTCCCCTCGGGACAACGGCGCGCCTGGAAAGTGCCGCTCCGGGCCGACCGGCCCGGGCGAGGAAATACTGCGTCATTATACCTTAGAGTGCCGGTACGATCAGGCAGTACGTCCCGATCAAAAACGAACGGGGCTAGCCTTGGCTAGCCCCGTCGAGGGTGAACCGCGCCCTTAACCGCCGAAGTCGTCGAGCATGATGTTCTCGGGTTCGACGCCGAGATCCAGCAGGAGCTTGATGACCGAAGCGTTCATCATGGGCGGCCCGCACATGTAGTACTCGCAATCTTCCGGCGCCGGGTGGTCCTTCAGATAGTTTTCGTACAGCACGTTGTGGATGAAGCCCGTCGGGCCTTCCCAGTTGTCTTCCGGCAGCGGGTCGGAGAGCGCCAGGTGCCATTCGAAGTTCGGGAACTCCTCGGCGAGCTGGTCGTACTCCTCGTTGTAGAACGTCTCGCGCCAGGAGCGCGCGCCGTACCAGAACGACATCTTGCGATCGGACTTCAGGCGCTTCAACTGATCGAAGA
>NZ_JAMZBD010000479.1:0-2287 GCF_024158685.1 Halomonas sp. 707D4
GAGGACGAGCGCATCGATGCGCTGCCGGACACCCCGGTACCGTCGGAGCTGGGCGTGGAGTTCACCTGGTCCGCCTGGAAGGGCATCATCGCGCCGAAGCGCCACCGAAGGGCATGCTGTTGAACTCGATGCCCGCAGCGCTCCCGAAGCCCTCGATGGCGATGTGGTTGGCACCGCCCGCGCCGGAGTTGCCCACGCGTACCTCGCCCGGGTGCTCACGACCGTACTCGACGAAGCCTTCGGCGTCGTCGAAGGGCGCGCCCTGGCAGCCCGCGACCACCATCAGGTTACGGCCCATCAGCGCGAGGAACTCGACGTCGTCGAGGCTGTAGTCCACGCCGCCGTAGTGGGGCAGCATGGCCAGCGGCCCCTGGGCGCTCATGCCCAGGGTGTAGCCGTCGGCGCGCGCATGGACCGCGGCGCTGGTGCCGATGGAGCCGCCGCCGCCGGGCTGGTTGCGCACCACCAGCGACTTGCCCAGATACTTCTTCAGGGTGTCGGCCATGATGCGTGCGGACAGGTCGGTACCGCCGCCCGCTGCGTAAGGCACGATGATCTGCACCGGGCGAACCGGGTAGTCGGCGGCGTTGGCGCTCATGGCGGTCAACAGTACGCCGCAGCTCAGAGTGGCGAGAGTCGGGAGCAATTTCATGTGCGTTCTCCAGTGAGGTTCTAATGATTATTATCGTTAGGGGGAAAGGCCCGGGGGAGGCCTCATCAGGGCAGGTAGACGTCGAGCAGATGGGTGAACCCCAGGTAGACGCCGGCGACGATCAGCGCCGGCACCACCAGAAACTGGAGCACGCGGCGCTCGCGCAACAGCAGCATGCCGATCACGAAGGTCGCGATCGTGCTGGGCAGGTAGCCGACGCGCTCGAAGGCGACGGCGTAACCGATCATCAATACGATGAACAGCACCAGTACCACCGTGGGGTAGGTGATCTTGCGTCCGCGCGCGGGGACGACGTCGCTTGCGGGTGCCGGCGCGAGCGCTCCGCGTAAAAACAGTCCCAGCGAGAGCAGCGCGATGCCGACGATCGCGATCCAGGGCAGAAAGCTCGGCCCGGCCTGGCTGCCCGCGCCGGTCGATGGCACAAGCGTGGTGCGCCAGGCGGCGAAAGCGCAGAAGGCCAGCAGCAAAAGTGCCAGTCCGCAATCGGTTCTCTTGAGTCCGCTTTTAAGTACCATGTCGCCCTACCTCATGATTCGATTCCAGCGAACGGCGCGGCCCAACCAATCGAGCGAACCGTTCAAAAGCATTTATCAATAGCGACAAAATGATCTTTTCGATCCTTTTTGGCAATAGAGAATCTTTCGTCGACAGCGTCAACATCGCCCTTCGAATTAAATAAGATTATGAATTTAAATATAAAAATACATATAATTGATATTAGGCACTATACTAATGTCTAAACTGAAAATGATCGCTTTAATCATAATCCACGACTTTAGCAGGGCTGCGCGCCGTCGGCCCAACTGCCATACTCACGATCAACGTAACCAGCCGAGCTTGCCATGAAAGTCGTCAAACGCCGCAAGGCGATGCTAGAAGCCGTACGATCGGGCGTATGCAGTATCGAAGCGCTCTGCCACCATTTCGGCATTTCCGAGGCGACCGTGCGTCGCGATCTGGGCGCGCTGTCGCGCGAAGGGCTTTTGGTGCGCACCTACGGCGGGGCCACCACCTCGATCGGCCAGCGCGAACCGGAACTGACCCTGGAGCAGCGCCGCTCGCGCCAGGGCGACATCAAGATCCGCCTGGCAGAGTGCGCCCTCGGCTGCATCGAGGAGGGCGACACGGTGCTGCTCGACGGCGGCACCACCACCGCCGCCCTCGCCGCCCGCCTGCACGAGCGCAAGGGGCTGCACGTGGTGACCAACAACATGGCCGCCCTGCCGCTGCTCACCCAGCTGCCCGAGGGACGGATCACGGTACTCGGCGGCGATCTTCGCGCCTCCAGCATGACGGTCTACGGGCCGCTGGCCTTCGAGACGCTGTCGCGGCTGACCGTCGACCGGCTGTTTCTCAGCGCCGACGGCGTCACCGAGCAGGGCCTGTGCGAGGCCAGCCCCGACCAGGCCTGGCTGAAGGAGGCGATGATCGCCCGTGCCGCCGAGGTCTACGTCATGGCCGATGCCACCAAGATCGGTCGCGCCAGCCAGCAGCACTGGACTCCCCTGCCCGCGCGCTGGACCCTGATCACCGAGGCCGACGACGACCTCACCGCCATCTTCTCGCCGCGGCGAACCACCGTCCTGCGGCCTTAGCCGGCGCGCGCCATCAGCG
>NZ_JAMZBD010000480.1:0-2284 GCF_024158685.1 Halomonas sp. 707D4
TTACGAGACTTCGTCATGCTGGGAATCATCCTGTTCGGGGTGGGCATCATGTACACGCCCGGCCCCGTGAACCTGCTCGGCCTGAACGTGGGCATCAACGGCCAGGGCCGCCGCGCCATTGGCTTCTGTGTGGGCGTGGGCTGCGCCATGCTGACCTACCTGCTGGTGCTGGGCTTCGCCGGAGCGGCGTGGATCGGCGGGCAAGCGCTGGTCATGCTGAGCGCAGTGGGCTGTGGCTATATTCTCTATCTCGCCTGGAAGATCGCCCGCGCCAGCGCGCGGCTCGACACCGCGAGCACGCCCGCACGCGTGCTCGGCTTTCGGGACGGCGTGGCGATGCAGCTCCTGAACCCCAAGACACCGGTGGCGGTGCTGCCCATCGTCACCCTGCAGTTTCCGGCGGCGGGTATCGAGGGCGCGAGCCTGGTGGTCTGGTCAGCGGGGCTCGCGCTGCTCGCCGCCGGCGCCCCGGGCAGCTACGTGCTGCTGGGTAGCCTGGTCGGCCAGCGCATTCATCGACCGCGGCTGATCAAGGCATTCAACCGGGTCATGGCTTTGCTGCTGGCCGCGGTTGCGCTCTCGATCGGTTTCGAGCACGTGTGGGGGCCGCTTGCCGAGGCGATGGACTGATCGGGCAGACGGGGCGCCGGTTCGAGATGTTGCTCGACCGGCGCTCCGCTGAGGCGTTCGCCCGGCTAGCCGCGGTGGCGCAGCACGAAGACGTGGTGCAGGTTGGTGCGCCGCTGAAAGTCCGGGTCGAAGGTCTTGTCGGTGATCTCCTCGACCGCGAAGCGCGCGCGCAGCGATTCGTCCAGCGTGAAGCGACGCTGGTTGTTGGAGAACACCAGGATGCCACCGGGGGCGAGCCGCGCCATGGCGAGTTCGATGAGCCTGGGGTGGTCGCGCTGCACGTCGAGGGTGTCGCGCATCTTCTTGGAGTTGGAGAAGGTGGGCGGGTCCATGAAGATCAGGTCGAACTCGGTGTCGGCCCCCTCCAGCCAGCGAAAGCAGTCCTCGCGCACGAGCTTGTGGCGGCGCGTGTCCAGCGCGTTCAGGGCGAAGTTGTCCTTGGCCCACTCCAGGTAGGTGTTGGACATGTCGACGCTGACGCTATCGCTCGCCCCGCCCAGGGCCGCCTGCACCGTGGCGGTCGCGGTGTAGCAGAACAGGTTCAGAAAGCGCTTGCCGCTGGCCATTTCACCCAGCATGCGCCGCACCGGGCGGTGATCGAGAAACAGCCCCGTATCGAGATAGTCGCGCAGGTTCACCCATAGCCGCGCGCTGCCCTCGCGCACCTCGAAGCGTTCGTTGCTGGCATCGCGCTTCTGGTACTGGGCGTGGCCGGCCTGGCGCTCGCGGCGCTTGACGTAGATATCGCCGGCACGCACGCCGAGCGCCTCGGGCAGCACTTCCAGCGCATCGAACAAGCGCTTCTGGGCCTGGGCGGCGTTGACCGACTTGGGCGCGGCGTACTCCTGCACGTGAACCTTGTCGCCGTAGCGGTCGATGGCCAGGGCAAACTCCGGCATGTCGGCATCATACAGCCGGTAGCAGTTCTCCCCGCTCTGCTTGAGCCACTTCTTCAACCGCTTCTGGTTCTTGGCGAGCCGGTTGGCGAACATCCGTGCGTTCTCGGAGACCACTCGCGCGCCGCTCTCCTGCTCCTGGCCGCGCTCCTCTTGCTTCACGCGCTCCTCGCCCGCCGGCCCTTGCGCAGCGATCTCCATCAGCAGCAGCTTGGCGTCCAGGGCGCCGTTTTTCAGCGCGTACTGTTTGTGGGCACGCAGCCCCAGGCGATGGCCGAGGTCCGGGTTGCCGGTGAACAGCGCCAGCGTCCAGCCTGGAAACAGCGCCTTGGCCTTCTCGCCCAGGGTGGCGTAGAGGCCGACGAGCTCCGGAAGCTCCCCCAGGCGCTCGCCATAGGGCGGGTTGGTGATCAGAAGGCCACGCTCGGCGAGCCCGTCCGGGCGGCTCAGCTGGCTGAGGCTCTGGCCGGTAAAGGTGATCAGCGCCGGCACGCCGGCGCGCATGGCGTTGGCCTTGGCCGCCGAGAGCGCCGCCGGGCTCTGGTCGAACCCGTAGAGCGCATTTTTGCAGCGCTTGCGCCCGATGGAGGCGCGCGCCTGGGCCTCGCGCACGAGTTCCAGCCACGTAGTGCGCGCATGCCCCGCCCAGCACTTCCAGCGCATCGATCTTTCCGGTGACAGCCTGCACCGGCGCGGCTATCGCCGCGAGGTGGGCCACGCGCCGCTCAAGGAGAACCTGGCCGCCGCGCTCTTGATCC
>NZ_JAMZBD010000481.1:0-2281 GCF_024158685.1 Halomonas sp. 707D4
CTCCCCATGCGAGAGTAGGTCATCGTCAGGCACCTATTCGAAAAATCCCCCGTCTCAATGAGGCGGGGGATTTTTTTCGTGCCTGTAAATGGGCGTCAAGAAAAGCCCTGCCATCGGGGCAGGGCGGTGTGCTGAAGCTGTCAAACTAGCCGCAGAGCGCTTCCAGTGCCTCTACCAGGCTATCCATCTCGTCGTCGGTCCCGATAGTGATGCGCAGGAAGTTGGCGAGCACAGGGGTATTGAAGTGGCGCACCAGGATGCCGCGCTTACGCAGCCCGGCGAACAGCTGGGCGCCTTCGAAGCGGGGATGCTGGGCCAGCACGAAGTTCGCCTTCGAGGGCAGTACATCGAAGCCCAGCGCCTCGAGGCGCGATACGGTACGCTCGCGAGTCGCCATGACGTTGTTGCGGCACGCATCGAAGTGCGCCTTGTCCTCGAGCGCCGCGATGCCCACTGCGCTCGCCAGGCGGTCGATGGGATAGGAATTGAACGAGTCCTTGACCCGTTCCAGCGCATCGATCAGCGCCGCGTCGCCGATGGCGTAGCCCAGGCGCAGCCCCGCCAGGCTGCGCGACTTGGAGAAGGTGCCGGTGACCAGCAGGTTGGGGTAGCGCTCGACCAGCGCCACGGCACTTTCCGCCCCGAAATCGACGTAGGCCTCGTCGATCAGTACCACGCGATCCGTCACCCGCTCGAGCAGTGCCTCGAGGGCCTGCAGGGAGTGGGCGTGACCGGTGGGCGCGTTGGGATTGGCGAGGATCACGCCGCTGCGTTCTCCACTTGCGCTCAGAGCGTCGAGGTCGACCTGCCAATCGTCGTCAAGAGGGTGCTTGCGCAGCTCGATGCCGTACAGCTTGGCGTAGACCGGATAGAAGCTGTAGGTGATGTCGGGCACGTCCAGCGGCGCCGCGTGGCAGAAGAACGCCTGGAACGCGAAGGCGAGCACTTCGTCGGAGCCGTTGCCCACGAAGGTCTGCTCGACGCCCACGCCCAGCGTCTTAGCGAGCGTGTGGCGGAGTTCCAGCGAGGCGGGGTCCGGGTAAAGCCGCAAGTGATCCGTGGCATAATCGCGCAGCGCCTGCGCCACACCGGGGGCCGGCGGGTAGGGGTTCTCGTTGGTATTGAGCTTGACGAGGCGCTCGGTGGGCTGCTCGCCGGGCACGTAGGGCGTCAGCGACCGAACGGCGGGGCTCCAAAGTTGGCTCATGTGCGGTAACCTGCTTATCCTTGATCAGGGCGTTATGGTGGCCCCATGCCCCGGTGAGCGCAAGCGTCTCGGCGCGATTGCCGCCGTGGGGGTGGGCGTCGCACCTTCAAGCAGTTATGCTGTCATAAGCGCGCAAAAGAATTGTATGTCCAACACGATAAGGAGACACCCAATGCAATTAAGGAGTTTGCTAGCCGGTTCGGCTATGTTGGCACTGCTGGCGGGCTGCGCAGCTGGCCAAACCGATCAGCAAGAGACGGCTCCCGGTGTGAGCGCGTCACAGGCGAATTACCAGGGCACGCTGCCGTGTCGCAACTGCGACGGCATCGATCTGAACGTGACCCTCGAAGGCAGCGAGACCAGCGCCCCGCAGGAGCGGACCTTCGATTTGACGGCCAGCTATCGCAACCATCCCCAGACCCCGCCGGACGAGAACTACGCCGGTAACTGGGAAGTGCTGACCGGTACGCCTTCCGACCCGGACGCCACCGTCTACGAACTGACGCCCGATGGCGATGGCCAGATCTACTACTTCCAGAAGATCAGCGATCGCACCCTCGAGCTGATCGACCCCGAGCGTCGTCGTTTCGAGAACGGCGAGATGCTGCAACTGCAGCGTCAGTAAGCGCGGGAAGGGTTCGAAAAGGCGGCCACGGGCCGCCTTTTGCGTTTTTGCCTGACCGCAAGGCAAGACCCCGGCAGCATCGCCGGCCAGTGAAACAGGAGCAGAGCGCGTGGCAAAAGCGAAGAGCGCCTTCGTATGCACCGAGTGTGGTGCCGAATACCGCAAGTGGCAGGGCCAGTGCTCGAGCTGCAACGAGTGGAACACCCTGACCGAGATCCGGCTGGCGAGCGCCCGGCCCGGCGGCAGCGCCTCGTCTACCGGGCGCGGCGGCTATGCAGGCGATCTCTCCCGGGACGTGGTCGACTTGAGCAACGTCGATTTGAGCGAGGTGCCGCGGCTGAGTTCGACCTTCGCCGAGTTCGACCGCGTGCTCGGCGGTGGCCTGGTGCCAGGATCGGCGGTGCTGCTCGGCGGCAACCCCGGCGCTGGCAAGTCGACGCTCCTGCTGC
>NZ_JAMZBD010000482.1:0-2274 GCF_024158685.1 Halomonas sp. 707D4
CCTCGCTTTCTCTGTTCAGCCAGTGGATGGCGTCGCCGCGAATGTCCTTGCGCAACAGATGCTCGCGGCCACGACCGATGCCCGCCTCCTCGAGCGCCTCGACCTCCTTGAGCATGGCGAGCTCCTGGTGGAGCGCGTCGCAGAGCGCCGGGGCGATCACCTTTTCGCCCACGTACCAGCCCTGCTCGACCAGTGCATCGATCAGCTCGATATGGGTGCCGGGCGCCAGTGCGTCTTCCGGTGACATGCGTGAAATGCTCATCGCTCCCTCCGGGCCGCCGGGACCTCGTCGATGGTGCCCTTGGCCCGGCGCGCCGAACGCGCCGGGTGGTGCTTGAGCGTGCCGGCAGGGCGCTCGTGCAGGTCGATCGCCATGCCGAACCCCTTGGCCAGAAGCTCCACCAGCATCATGGCGGAAAGCCCCCAGATCACGTGATCGTCGACCTGGTAGCTGGGGACGTAGTGGGCCACACCATCCACGGTGATGACATCGGTATGCACGCGCTTGTCCTCTAGGAAGTGGCTCAAGGGCACCTCGAAGATGCGATCGATCTCGCCGGGGTCCGCCACCAGATCGAGTCCCGGCGGGATGATGCCCACCCAAGGGGTGACGCAGAGCCCGTGCAGCGAGATCACCTCCGACAGCCGGCCGATGCGCTCCACCTTCGCCGGTGCAAGGCCGATCTCTTCCTCGGCTTCACGCAGGGCGGTGGCGTAGAGGTCGCGGTCGACGGGTTCGCGCTTGCCGCCGGGGAAAGCCACCTGGCCACTGTGGGTCGACAGATGGCTGGCCCGGCGGGTGAACAGCAGCGCAGGCTCGGGGTGAGCGACGATGGGAAGCAGCACCGCCGCCTGCAGGAGCTTGGCGTGACTCTGCTCTTTTGGCCGGTAGTGTTGCAGCGCTTTGCGCAGATTCTCTAACATGGCGTGTCCATCGATATTGCTCTCGTATTGAGCGTCGTGATCGGCATCAAGCGAAACGTCACCCCTTCAGCCGTCGAGATACCCTATGAATTTCTGTAGCCAGTGCGGTGAAAAAGTCCGCCTTGCCGTGCCCGAGGGCGACGATCGCCCGCGCTACCTGTGCGATGCCTGCGGTACCATCCACTACCAGAACCCGCGCATCGTGGCCGGCACGCTCCCGGTGCTGGGTGACAAGGTGCTGCTGTGTCGCCGTGCGATCGCCCCGCGCAAGGGGTACTGGACGCTTCCCGCCGGCTACATGGAAAACGCCGAGACCACCCGCGAGGCCGGCCTTCGCGAAACCTGGGAGGAGGCCACGGCGAGCGTCGAGCTCAAGGAGCTCTATACCCTGATCGATCTGCCGCACATCAATCAAGTCTACATGATCTTTCTGGCCGAGCTGCGCGGCGATTTCGCCCCGGGTGTGGAAAGCCTCGAGGTCGCGCTGTTCGACGAGCGCGACATCCCCTGGGGCGAGCTCGCCTTTCCTACCATCGAGCGTACCCTCGCGCACTTCTTCGAGGATCGCCGGGCGGGGCGTTTCTCGCTGCACATGAGTACCATCACCCCGGAGGATCGCGAGCGCTACTTCGGCAGCGCCTAGTCCGGGCCGCCGTGAAGGCAGGCACTGTCAAGGTAACCAGCGAGTTGAGCGATGGATAAATTCGAGTTGAAGCTGGACCAGGCCGCCCGCGCGGCCTGGCTCTCCTACGTCGGCGGACTCACCCAGGACGAGATCGCGGGGCAGCTCGGCGTATCGCGCCCCGGCGTGCAGCGCCTTCTTGCCCTGGCCCGTCAGGAGGGTGTGGTGAAGGTGCACATCGACCACCCGATCGCCACCTGCGTGGCGCTCGGTCATGCGCTGGCCGAACGCTTCGAGCTGCGCTACTGCGACGTGGTGCCGGCGAATGCCGATGCCCCGGAAGACGGCGCTCGCTACCTCGCGGTGGCCGGCGCCAAGCGGCTGGCGCAGTACGTCGAGCGCAGCGAGCCCTTGACGCTGTCGCTGGGTTCCGGACGCTCGGTACGCGCGGCGGTGGAGGCGCTCGACCGAGTGGAGCGCCCCCAGCACCGCTTCGTTTCGCTGATCGGCAACGTCGCCCGCGACGGCTCCTCCAACCGCTTCGATGCGGTGATGGCGCTGGCGGACAAGACCGGCGGCGAGCGCTTCGTGCTGCCGGCGCCGGTGGTCGCCGAATCCGTGGCGGAGCGCCAAGCGATGCTGTCCCAGCGGCTGTTCAAGGCGATCGCCGACGTCGCGGCGGCGTCCCAGGCGGCGTTCATCGGCATCGGGCGCATCGACGCCCAGGC
>NZ_JAMZBD010000483.1:0-2271 GCF_024158685.1 Halomonas sp. 707D4
GCGTTTTTCATGCGCTCGCCGAAGGCACCGATGGCGAGCACGCCCTGGCCCTGGAAGCGCGATAGCGCGGCGTCGAGGGCATCGATGCGCGATTCGCCGCTGTCGACCGCGCGGCGCTGGGCGGCAATCAACTGATCCTGAAGCTGCCAGTTCTGAAGGCCATCCAGGGCGAAGGGTTCGGCGTCGAACTCGGCGATGGCCTCCTGCTCGAAATACACTCCCAACCGGGTATTGAAGAAGCTCTTGACCGGCTCGCGCAGGAAGTTGCCCAGCTGCGCGAGGCCGAGCGTGGCCGGTTCGTCCTCGGCCAGCGGGGAGAGCGGGGCCGCGTCACGCGCGTTTGTCGCGGCATGCACCTCGCGCCATTCGTGGGCGTAGGTGAAGAGCTTGTCGGTCTGGCCGAAGTAGCGCTGGCTGAAGGGTTGCAGCGGGTGCTCCGTGGTCAGCCGGGCGAGAAGGTCGCCGCCTTCGCGCTGCCAGCCGGCGTCCAGGTGTTCGCGCAGTTGCCCGACCAATACCGACGGCGGCAGCGGGGCGTTGTCGATCTGGCTTCGCCCCACCCAACTGACATACAGCTGGTCGCGGGCAGAGAGCAGCGCCTCCAGGAACAGGTAGCGGTCGTCCTCGCGGCGCGAGCGGTCGCCGGGGCGGTAGTCGCCGCCCATCAGGTCGAAGTCGAGCGGCGGCTGGGAGCGCGGGTAGTCGCCATCGTTCATGCCCAGCAGGCAGACGCGCTTGAAGGGAATCGCGCGCATCGGCATGAGGGTGGCGAAGTTGACCGCGCCGGCCAGAAAGCGCTGGGAGAGCGAGTGCTCGTCGATCTGGGACAGCCAGTGCTCGCGCACCAGCGATAGCGGAAGCGCGTTCGCAAGAGCGGCTTCCTGGGTGCTTTCGAGCATCTGCTGCAGGGCGCTTTCGAGCTTGGTGAGCATGACGCTCTCGGCGGCGTCGTCGGTGAAAAAGAAGGTTTCCAAGAGCTCGCGCAGCCGGGCGACCCAGGTGGCGGCATCCGCCGGCTGGCAGAAGCGCTCCCAGGTGGCTTCGAGCTTCTCCAGCAGCGCGGCCAGGGGGCCGGCCAGGCGCGCCTCCAGCCCGCCGATGTCATCGAAAGGCTCGATCTCCTGCCAGGCGCCGGCCTCGCCCACGCTATAACCCAGCAGCAGCCGGCGCAGGCCGAAGGCCCAGGTGTTCTGGGCCAGGCCCTCGGGCAGTTCCAGGTTCTGCCGGGCGCGGGCGTTGAGGCCCCAGCGAATGCCGGCGCCTTCCATCCAGCGGGCGAGGGTGGGCAGGTCGCGCTCCTCGAGGTTGAAGCGCTGGCGCAGCGCCGGCACGTCGAGCAGGTCCAGCACGTCGCTGGTGGAAAGCCGCAGCTCCGGCAGGCGCAGCAGTTTTTCCAGCGCGATCATCAAGGGCAGCCGATGGCGGCTCGCCTGGTCCGAGAGCGTGTACGGAATGAAGCGCGGGTCGTCCTGACTGAGCTGACCGAACACCGCCTCGATGTGCGGCGCATAGCGGTCGATGTCCGGCACCATGACGATGATGTCGCGCGGGCGCAGGTTCGGATCACTGCTGAAGGCGGCCAGAAGCTGGTCGTGGAGGATCTCGACCTCGCGCTGGGGGCCGTGGGCGATGTGAAAGACGATCGAGGCGTCGTCATCGCTCGGCGTTGGCCAGTGCTCGCGGGTTTCACCTACCGGGCGCAGCTCGCGGATGTCGTCCTGGAGCTGGCTCAAGAGCGTGCCGCTCCCTTGGGAGAAGGGCTCGAACATGTCGATGCGCAGCGCGCGCTGCTCGAACAGGGATTGGTAGTCGCCGGTGTCGTCGTGCTCGTCGATCAGGCGCAGGTAGTCGCGGCCCTGCTTGCCCCAGGCAGCGAGCAGCGGTTGGGCGTGCAGGTGCAGCGCGCCATCTGCATCACCGGTCCCCAGCACGTCGAGCGCTTCCGGCATGCCTGCCTTGCGGCGCTGGCGGTAGCGGCTGGCGCGCAGCAGGTCCTTGTGCTCGATGATGTCCGCCCAGTAGTACTGGCAGGGGTTGTGCACGCACAGCACGATCTGGCAGCAGCGCGAAAGTGCCGCCAGCGCTTCGAGCGTTTGTTGCGGCAACGACGAGATACCGAAGATGATCAGCCGCCGGGGCACCTTGGGGGGGCAGGCCTGGCCTTCGAGATGCTCGGTGGCGTCCAGAAAGCGCTGGTGGACGCTCGCCCGGCTGCTGGTCAGCCCGCCGGGGCCTTGAGTGCTGGCCACGTCGTCGCGCAGGCGGCGCCAC
>NZ_JAMZBD010000484.1:0-2264 GCF_024158685.1 Halomonas sp. 707D4
CTCCAGCGGATCAACGCCTGCTGGGCCGGGTCCTTCATGTCCAGCGCCGGGCGCACGTGCAGAACGCCTGCGTCCACGTGGCCGAACATGCCGTAGGCGAGGCCGCGCTCGTCGAGCAGGGCACGGAACTCGGCGATGAACGGCGCCAGCTGTTCCGGCGGCACCGCTGTGTCTTCCACGAACGGCAGCGGGCGCTTCTCCCCCTGAACGTTGCCCAGAAGCCCCACCGAGCGCTTGCGCATGGCGTAGACCGTATTGATCTGGCCGCGCCCTTTGGCCAGGGTGTAGCCGAGCCGGGTGACGGTGGCGTCGCGCCCCAGGTGCTCAGCGAACGCCGCGACCTGCTCGTCGAGGCGCGTCTCGTCGTCGTCGTTGAACTCGACCAGGTTGATGCCGCCGATCGGCGTTTCACCCGCAGGGAAGAAATCCGCCACGCCGTCCCACACGAAATCCTCCATGGCGAGCGCGAGCACCGTGTCGTCGATGGTCTCGATGGAAGTGGGACGGGCGCTGCCCATCAGCGCCTTGGCATCGCGCAGCGCGTCCATGAAGCTTGCATAACGCACGTTGACCAGCGTCGAGTGGCGCGGAATGGGCAGCACGTTGAGCACCGCTTCGCTGACGAAACCGAGCGATCCTTCGGCACCGCAGAGCAGGCTATTGAGGTTCAGCCTGCCGTCGTCGTCGCGCAGGTGGGCGAGGTCGAACCCGGTCAGGCAGCGGTTGAGCGGCGGGAACGTGCGCTCGATCAGCTCACGCTGCTCGTCGATGATCGCGGCGGCCTCCGGCATGGTCGGTGTCGAGCGGGCGGCTCAAGAGGTGGGTGCCGCCCAGCAGCACGGTGTCGAGCTCCAGTACGTGATCACGGGTCTTGCCGTAGGCACAGCTGCCCTGGCCGCTGGCGTCGGTGGCGATCATGCCGCCGAGGGTCGCCCGGTTCGAGGTCGAGAGCTCCGGCGCGAAAAAAAGCCCGTGGGGCTTGAGCGCCGCGTTGAGCTGGTCCTTCACCACGCCGGCCTGGACCCGCACCCGGCGGTTCTCGACGTCGATCTCGAGAATACGGTTCATGTGCCGCGACACGTCGACCACCAGCCCGTCAGTGAGCGACTGACCGTTGGTGCCGGTACCGCCGCCGCGCGGGGTGAGCACGATGTCGCGATGAGGCAGCTCGAAGGCGAGCTTGGCGAGCCGTTCCAGGTCCTCGGCGTGGCGGGGGAACACCGCCGCCTGGGGAAGGCGTTGGTAGATCGAGTTATCCGTCGCCAGCACCGTGCGGCTAGCGTAGTCCGGTGCGATCTCGCCTTCGAAGCCGCGCGCCTTGAGCGCCTCGAGAAAGCGGACGTACTGGGCGCCAAGCCGTGAAAGGGGGGCCTTACGCGAATCAAGCGATGCAATCATAGTGGGTCGAGTCGTCACTGCGCAGGGAGGAAAGAGGCGGCCTACTTTACCGCAGCCCAGGCGCGGCTGCATCTTCGCGCGGGGCACTCACGTCTAAGCGAGCGCTTCCTTGACGATGGCCGCCGAAGTGTTCGACATCGGAAGTTCCAGCGCCAGCGCGTGCGCCTGGGGGGACATCTTGCGCCAGGTCTTCTGCACGATGCGTACCATATGATCGTGCTCGACCTTGCGCGAAAAGTCCGCGAAGTAATTTTCGAGAAACACCAGGCACGCACAGTCCTCGAGTCTCTGCACCTCGGGGTCGCGCCCCAGCCCCTTCTTGGCGATCATGTCCGCCACCCGCTGGGCGCTTTCGTCATCGAACCCGGCTTCGCGCATCAGCGTCGCCGCGGTGCCCCCGGCGCGCAGCCCCTGATCGCGCCGCCAGGTCAGATAGCCCACACGCCCCTCGGGATAGTCGCCGCGCGGCACTTTCCAGCGCTGCAGATGCTGGGCGCGCACCGCCAATTGCAGAAGCTCGCTCGGGTCGCTTTCGAACTCGAACAGCCAGTGGGTCATGCGTTCGGCGTAGGCGAGCTCCTGGGGCAGGGCGGTGCCATCGGCCTGACACGCCGAGCGTGGATCTTGGGCGTGCAGGGCGTCGATGGCACTGAGTGTGCGGTTGGAGGCATCGGGCATGATGGCGGATCTCGGTAGCGGATGAACGGTATCCATCAGAGTGCCCAGAGATGAGGCGAATCACAACCTTGCCTGGCTTGCACGGCTAGGCCCGGGCAATCGTAGCGCGGTTCGCGCCGTTGTAGATGGTCTCGTCGAGCTCGCCCTCGCTCTTGCCGACCAGGGTGGTCACCATCAGGTCTCCCGCC
>NZ_JAMZBD010000485.1:0-2264 GCF_024158685.1 Halomonas sp. 707D4
GGATCAAGAGCGCGGCGGCCAGGTTCTCCTTGAGCGGCGCGTGGCCCACCTCGCGGCGATAGCCGCGCCGGTGCAGGCTGTCACCGGAAAGATCGATGCCCAGCGTCAAATTCGCCCGGTGCAGGTGAGCGTAGAGGCGCAGATCCGGCGCCTTGGTATCGACGTTGGGGCGCGCGACCCCGGCGAGAGCCAGCGCGTCGACCACCGCGTCCTTGACCGTCTGCGCGCCGAAGCGGGTGTGGCGAATTTCGTCGCTGCGTCCATGGAAATCCACCGCCAGCGTCTTGTTCGCGCTAACGTGGGCGGGCCAGTCGACCTTCATCGCGGCGGCGTACAGCTCCTTGGCGCTCGACACCAGCGTCTCGCGCGCGATGATGAGGATGACGCGGTTGGCCAGGCGCGACCACAGACACGCCCGGTAGGCGCAGGCCAGGTCGCCCTTGAAGTAGACGCCGGCCACCGTGGCCTTGCAGTCGGTGGCGCCCAGGCTCGCAAGCTCTTCCATCAGAAGGCTTTCGATGCCCTTCGGGCAGGTCGCTTGAAACGCCAGCGAAGCGGATTGACTTGACTCGGTCATAGATGTAGCCGCGCGTGGCAGCGCGAGATTCCTGTAGATGGCAAATGTGTTTACGTTCGATGACAATTTGGGGGTCGACAACCGACCTCATGATGGGCTAACAATAAGAGAGTAGCTACTGTTGACGCATGCGTCTCATGTCAGGGTTGATCCTTTTGGCCGGCAGGCTCGACCTGCAACGACCGATCGACCCATGGCTTGTCGGGTTTGCCCTGGGCCGCTTCGCACGTGAGTGCCAGGCGGTGGTTCAAGGCAGCACCCGCTCTTGAAGTAAGCTCCGAAATGGCAGCCGGTCCCTACACTTGTTCCCGGCAGGCCGTTTCATACCAAAGGCTTTACATAAAAGAGGTCAGCCAATGAAACGACAAAAGCGTGATCGCTTCCAGCGTGCCTACGTTCACGGCTACAAAGCGGGTGTCACGGGTCGCTCCCGGGACGATTGCCCCAGTCAAGACATCAATTTACGCGAATACTGGATGAGCGGTTGGCGTGAAGGTCGCGGCGACCAGTGGGACGGCATGACGGGCGTCTCTGGTATCCACAAGAATCCGATGGTCATGACCTGACCCTCGCCCTTCAAAAGCTTGAAACCGACTGAGCCCGCCTGAACCAGCGCGGGCTTTTTCGTGGCTCTATTTCACACCCCTGTTTCACCCCCCTGTTTCACACCCTCGTTCATACCCTTGCTTCACGCTCCTGCTTCTCGCCCTTGCTGCTTGTTCCTATCCCTGCGCCAGCGCCTTCGCGCAGCGCCCCACCAGCGCCGGACCTTCGTAGATGAGCCCTGAATAGAGCTGGATCACATCCGCCCCGGCCTCGAGCTTGGCCTTCGCCTTGGCGGGGCTGTCGATGCCGCCCACGCCGATGATCGGCAGGGTGGGAAGCTCTTCGCGCAGCGCCCGAATCACCTCGTTGGAAGGCTCGAACACCGGGCGTCCGGAAAGCCCGCCGGCCTCGTCGGCATGCGCGTGGCCCGCCACCGCGTCCCGCGCCACCGTCGTGTTGGTGGCGATCACCCCGTCGAAGCCGTTCTTGATGATGTTCTGCGCCACCAGCGTGATCTCCTCCCGGCTCATGTCCGGGGCGATCTTGATCAGAAGCGGTACGCGACGGCCGGACTCGGCGTCGAGCAGGTTGGCGCGCTCGCGGATCGGCCCGAGCAGCGCATCGAGCTGCTCGCCGAACTGCAGCGTTCGAAGCCCCGGCGTATTGGGCGAGGAGACGTTGACGGTCACGTAGTCCGCCACGCCATGTACCGCGTCGAGGCACGCGAGGTAGTCGTCGAGCGCCTTCTCCACCGGGGTGGTCAGGTTCTTGCCGATGTTGATCCCCACGATGCCGCCGTACTGGCGGGCACGCACGCGCGCCACCAGGTGTGCCACGCCCTGGTTGTTGAAGCCGAAGCGGTTGATGATCGCGCCGTGCTTCAGGAGCCTGAAAAGGCGCGGCTTGTCGTTACCCGGCTGAGCCTTGGGCGTGACCGTGCCGACCTCGACGAAGCCGAAGCCGAGCGCGCCGAGGGCGTCCAGGTGATCGGCGTTCTTGTCGAGCCCGGCGGCCAGCCCCACCTTGTTGGGAAAACGCAGCCCCATCAGCGTGACCGGGTCGCTCACCGCCGGGCCATAGAGCTTCTCCACCCCGCCCGCCCGGTGCAGGCCGTCCAGCGCGCGAAGCGTCAGGCCGTGAG
>NZ_JAMZBD010000486.1:0-2263 GCF_024158685.1 Halomonas sp. 707D4
GTGCCCACTGGCCAGGGCCTGGCGCTGCTTGACGCCATCAACCGCTTTCTCGACGAGCAGCAGGCCAACGGCGAACTCGAGCGGCTGACAAGGCGCTACTTCGGCCACGACGACTATCTCGAGTACGTCGGCACGCGCACGTTCCTTGGCCATCTCGACGAGCGCCTGCCGCGCTATGCGCCGCTGTTCAAGCAGGCCGCCCTGGAGACCGGCTTCGACTGGAAGCTCCTGGCGGCGGTGGGCTACCAGGAGTCGCACTGGGACCCGGACGCGGTCTCGCCCACCGGCGTGCGCGGCTTGATGATGCTGACCCAGCCCACCGCCAGCGACATGGGCGTACGCAATCGCCGCGACCCGGCCCAGAGCATCGACGGCGGCGCCCGCTACCTGCGAAGCCTCAAGGAGCGCCTGCCGGACACCATCGTCGGCGAGGATCGCCTGTTCATGGCCATGGCCGCCTACAACGTGGGCCTTGGCCACCTGTTCGATGCCCGAAACATCGCCAAGCGCCGCGGCGGCGACCCCAACGCCTGGGCGGACGTGCGCGAGGCGCTGCCGCTTCTCCAGCAGCGTCAGTGGTACAGCCAGACCCGCTACGGCTTCGCCCGCGGCGGGGAGCCGGTGATCTACGTGCGCAACATTCGCCGCTACTACGACATGCTGAGCTACGTCGAACGCAGCCGCCAGCAGTTCTTCCACCTCGACCAGAGCGGGCTGGCCACGACCGACTGAGGCCCCGCCGGAGAAGAGCATGATGCGACATACTCCCTTCCTCGCCACCGCCCTTTGGCTGCTCGGCGCCCTTACCCCCGCCACCGCCTTCGAACAAGGCGAGCCGGTCACCCCGGTACGCGTCGCCGACCGCGGAGAAGTGGTGCTGGAGAACGGCGCCCTGCATTACCAGAGCTGGGACACCAGCATGCTCGCCGGCAGCGTCGGCGTGGTGCTGCACGTGGCCGGGCGCCTCTCGGCGAAGGACTTGAACGCGCCGGTCATCGAGGCGATCGAGGCGGCCGACTTCCCCGTCGAGCGCCTTCGCACCACCACCATCGTCAACACCGACGACGCGGTGTTCGGCAGCACCCCCTTCGTGCGGCGCAGCATCGAGAGCAGCAAGCGCGACGTGCCGAGCGTGCAGTTCGTGGTGGATGACGAGGGCGCCGTGCAGAGCGCCTGGAACCTGGAGCGCGGGGGCTCTGCCGTGGTGGTGCTGGACGACGAGGGCCGGGTACGTTTCGCCAAGGATGGACCACTGACGCTTTATGAGGTCAACCACGTCATGGAGCTGCTCCACGCCATGCTCGAATGAGCGCGCGCGGGGGGCGACATTGACTTTCAGGCGCTATGCGTTGATGTTGGACCCTTTCGACATGTATTCGGCAAGATGCGCCCTCGACGACGCCGCGAGGAGCCATGTTTGATGAACAGGCTCGATGGACGATGTGCGATGAACAATGAAATGCCAGGGACCGCCTAGATGAACGCCGATGCCGACCCGCTGTTGAGCCACCAACACGCCCTGCAGGCGCTGCGCGACGCGCTGGAGCGCCGCCTCGGCGAGCTCTTGCCCGCCGGGCGCGAAAGCGACGTGGTCGCCCGCGCCATGCGCGAGGCGACCCTGGCGCCGGGCAAGCGCATCCGCCCGCTGCTGATGCTGCTCGCCGCGTCCGACCTGGGCGCGAGCGACCGCGACCCCGCGCTGCTCGACCTGGCCTGCACGGTGGAGATGATCCACGCGGCCTCGCTGATCCTCGACGACATTCCCTGCATGGACGACGCCCAGCTGCGCCGCGGCCGCCCTACCCTTCACCGTCAGTTCGGCGAGAGCGTGGCGATCCTCGCGGCGGTAGCGCTCTTGAGCCGCGCCTACGCCGTCGCCGCCGAGGCCCCGGGACTTCCCGGCGAGCAGCGCGCCGCGGCGGTGACGACACTGGCCCGCGCGGTGGGCCTGCAGGGACTGGTGCAAGGGCAATTCCTGGACGTCAGCGAAGGCAGCGGCGCGCGCAGCGTCGAGGCGATCCTCGCCACCAACGAGCTCAAGACCAGCGTGCTGTTCGGCGCGACCCTCGAGCTTGCGGCGCTGGCTACCGGCGCCGATGCCCGCGCAACCGAGGCGCTTTCGAACTTCGCCCAGGAGCTCGGCCAGGCGTTTCAGCTGATCGACGACCTGGCCGACGGCGTGAGCGGCACCGGCAAGGACCTCCATCAGGACGCTGGCAAGTCGACGCTGGTGGCCACCCTCGGGGAGCGCGCGGTGCGCGAG
>NZ_JAMZBD010000487.1:0-2257 GCF_024158685.1 Halomonas sp. 707D4
CCATCATCACCGCATGGGAGATGCCGTTGTAGATCAGCGCCACCGGCACTTCCTCGGCCAGGGCGTCCTCGCCGACGTTGCCCTGCCACTCGCCCGCCCCAACCGGCACGTGATCTACCACCGGCCCGCCCCTCATCAAGGAGAAGCGCCATGTCCGCCCACCCAGACGACAACCTGATCAGCATGCTCAACCAGATCGCCCTCAACCTGGGCGGCGGCCGCGATGAGGAGAGCGCCGCGGCGGCCACCTGCCGCCATGTCGAGACGTTCTGGGCCCGCCCGATGAAGCAGCGACTGGTGGCAAGCCTCGCTCGGCCGGAAACGGGTCTTTCGGCCACGGCCCATCGCGCTGCCACGCTGCTGGCAGAGCGTCAGGAAGAGCGGCGCACCGGCTGAACATCGCCATCTGCGCGGGCAGATACGTACAAGATCGCGGTCATTTAACTGCAATAACCTTCAAAATCGCAGAATAAATAGCCATTTATAACCCAAGTTAAGGTCATTGAGGCGCAAGGGGTCCACTGTACAGAGGTGGCGGTCAGGGACGGCCTGCGCGTACAGGGACGTACCCCACCGTTTTGGCTGCTCTGCCCATTCAACCGCCTGGACAGAGTGGCCGTTTTATTACCCGCCAGCGCTTATTGCGCTGCACGCGTCTCGCGACGCTCCTCCAGCATTCCCTTGTCGAGAATGAAGCGGATGATCTCCTCGAGCCCCACGCCGTCGTAGAGATTGGTGAACACGAAGGGCCGCTCGCCGCGCATCTTTTTAGAGTCCCGCTCCATGACCTCCAGTGAGGCGTGTACCTGCTCGGCGATGTCGATCTTGTTGATGATCAGAAGATCGGACTTGGTGATGCCAGGCCCGCCCTTGCGCGGAATCTTGTCGCCGGCGGAAACGTCGATCACGTAGAGGGTGAGATCCGAAAGCTCCGGGCTGAAGGTGGCAGAGAGGTTGTCGCCGCCGGACTCGACCAGCACGAGCTCGAGGCCCGGGTGGCGCCCCTGCAGCTCGTCGATCGCCGCCAGGTTCATCGAGGCGTCCTCGCGAATCGCGGTGTGCGGGCAGCCGCCGGTCTCCACACCCAGAATGCGATCCGAGGCCAGCGCGTCGTGCTTGAGCAGGAAATCCGCATCCTCGCGAGTGTAGATGTCGTTGGTCACCACGGCGATATCGTAATGGTCGCGCAGCGCCAGGCAGAGCTGCTTCAAAAGCGCCGTCTTGCCGGAACCGACCGGGCCACCGACCCCTACGCGTAAACAGTGTGTCATCTCGTTCTCCTGTATCGATCAAATCAACTTCTGAACAGCCGGGAATATTGGGTTTCGTGCAGCGCGCTTGCCAGCGCCACGCCAGGTAGCGCCGGGCCGAGCTCGCCGTCATCGAGGCGTAGCGCCTCGTCCACCGCTTTCGAGAGCGCCGGGCGAAGCCGCTCGATGAGGCGCTGGGCGCTGGTGTGGCCAAGAGGCAGCGCCTTGCAGGCCACCGCCAACTGGTTTTCGAGCCACGCCCAGCCGAAGCCGAGCATCGCCTGGCGTGGGCTCACGCCGCGTGTAAAGGCGGTGTAAGCGAAAAGCGTTACGTAACCCGCCGGGCGCGGCAGCCACTCCTCTTGCGGCAACAGCCCAAGGCTTGCCAGAAGACGCTCGAGGGTAGCTCCAAGCCTTGCGTCCTCGGCGGCGAGCTCGGCGGTTTCGCGGCTGGCGGCAAGCCAGCCATCCCACTCGGCCACGCTTTCGCCGTCGCGCGTCTCGAAAGCCGCATAAAGGCGCGCGATCACCGGCAGCTCGCAGCGGGTCAGGCCGTCGTGGAGCACGCCTGAAAGCCACTCGGCCAGGCTCTCCTCGTCACTCACCCAGCCGAGCTCGAAGGCACTCTCGAGCCCTTGGGAAAAGGCAAAGGCGCCGATCGGCAGCGCCGGGCTGACCAGTTGCAAAAGCCCGAGCAGCGCCAGATCGTCCTGGGCCTCAGTGGCCATGGGTATGGTCGTGGTCATGATCGTGCGCGTGGTCGTGGTGATGCTCGTGGGCCGCCTCTGGCGCTTCCCGGTCGTGGTGGCCGTGGTCGTGGGCATGGGCGTGGCCGAGCTGCTGGTAGGCGCCGGGCTCCGGGTCGAAGGTGTCGTCATGATGCTCGAGCGTTGCGCCCAGAAGCCCCGCGAGCTCTTCGAGCACGTGATCCGGCGGGAAGCGCACCCAGCCGCCCTTCTCGTCCTCGCCGAGTGCCAGCTGCACGTGGCGGTTGCCCAGGTGGTAGG
>NZ_JAMZBD010000488.1:0-2256 GCF_024158685.1 Halomonas sp. 707D4
TGGCGCTGGTGTGCATCGTCTGCGACGCGCTGCTGATCGTCGCTGGCGTGTTCGGGCTTGCCACCCTGCTCCACCAGAGCCCGGTGCTGCTGGCGCTGGCTCGCTACGGCGGCGCGGCGTTTCTGATCGTCTACGCGCTGCAGGCGCTGGCCCGGGCGCTTGGAAGCGACGCCCTGACGGTGCGTCAGAGCGCGCCCCGCTCGCTTGCGGCGGTGCTCGCGGCCACGTTTGCGGTGACGCTTCTGAACCCGCACGTCTATCTCGATACGGTGCTGCTGATCGGCTCCCTCGGCGCCCAGCAGCCCTCGCCCGGTGCCTTCGCCCTCGGCGCGGTGTGCGCCTCGACGCTCTGGTTCAGTGCCCTGGCCCTGGCCGGCACGCGCCTGGCGCCACTGCTGGCAAGGCCCGTGACCTGGCGGCTGATCGACCTGCTGGTGGCGGCCATGATGCTCGCCATCGCCCTGCAGCTTCTGCTCGGCGGCCATTGAGAGCGCGAAAAGTAGCCTGCTAAGAGATGTGCTAAGCTTGGCGGCCCGCTTTCGAGAGGTTCCGGATGACCGCCATTTCCCACAGCACGCACACCAAGGCCGTACTGCTCTTCGCCAGCACCATGACCGTGATGTCCGGGGCGATCATCTCGCCGGCGCTGCCCGGCATCGGCCGCTTCTACGCGGACGCCCCGCAGGTGTTGATCCAGCTGATCCTGACCCTGCCGGCGCTGATGATCACGCTGTTCAGCCCGCTGATGGGCTATCTGGCCGACCGCTTCGGGCGCAAGCCGCTTCTGATCCTGATGCTCTCGGTCTATGGGCTGGCCGGCGCCTCGGGCTTCCTGATCGATGACGTCAACCTGCTGCTGGCATCGAGAGCGCTGATGGGCGTGGCGGTGGCGGGCATCCTGAGCATCAGCACCACGCTCGTGGGCGACTACTTCAGTGGCGCCGAGCGGGTGCGCTTTCTGGGTCTTCAAAGCAGCGCCATGGCGCTTGGCGGGGTGATCTTCATCAACCTGGGCGGGCTTCTGTCCGACTGGAGCTGGCGCGGGCCGTTTCTTCTCTACCTCACTGGGGTGCTGCTGCTGCCCTATGCGCTTCTGGTGCTGCGCGAGCCGAGCCGGGCAAAGGAGGACGGCGCGGCGCACCAGGCGCCCTTCGCGCGACTCGATCTCGGGCGTACCGCGCTTGCCTACCTGATCGCCATGATCAGCATGATGATGTTCTACCTGTTCCCGGCCCAGCTGCCGTTCCTGCTCGCCGAGCAGGGTGTTGAAAGCGGCCTTGCCATCGGCGCGGCGCTCTCCATGGCCGCGCTCACCGCGAGCCTGGTGAGCTTCTGCTATGGCCGCCTCAAGGCGCATCTTTCGGTGATGTCGGTCTACGTGCTGGGCTTCAGCGTCGCCGCGGCCGGCCTTTTCATCACCGGCTCCGCCCACGGCTACGCCATGGCGGTCATCGGCGCGGCGGTGGCGGGGCTGGGGCTTGGGCTGTTCATGCCCAACACCACCACCTGGCTGATGCGCATCACCCCGGAGCGGGTGCGCGGGCGGGTGTTCGGCGGCTTCACCTCGACCTTCTTCTTTGGTCAGTTCATCTCGCCGATCGTCGTCTCCGGGATCTCGCCGTGGCTCGATTCGCTGCGCGAGGTGTACCTGGCAATGGGGCTTCTGTGCGTGACGCTGGCGCTGGTGGTCGCGGTGCTCGGCAGAACGCTTCTGAAGGCCGACAGCGCCCTCTAGCGCGTCAGCAGCCGTTCGTAGAGTGCCACGTAGTCGCGCGCCATACGCTCGGCGGTGAAGCGCTCCAGAAAGCGCTCGCGGATGCGGGCGCGATCTAGCTCCGCCAGCCGCGCCACCGCGGCGCTCGCCTGTTCGATCGAGTCGACGATGAAGCCGGTCACGCCGTGCTCGATCACCTCCTCCACGCTGCCGTTGCGCCAGGCGATGACCGGCGTGCCGCAGGCCATCGCCTCGATCATCACAAGCCCGAAGGGCTCCGGCCAGTCGATGGGAAACAGAAGCGCCTTCGCGCCGCCCAGAAGCGCCTGCTTCTGCGTATCGTCGATCGTGCCGACGTGAACGATGGATTCATCGAGCTCGCCCGCCACGTGGGCGTCGAACCAGCCCGGGTTGCCCACGTCCACGCCGCCTGCGAGCTTCAACGCATGGCCAATCAGCTGGCCGGTCGCGAGCTCTATCGCTGGTACACGCTGACCCAGGACGGCTCGCCGGTGCGCGCCAGCGACGGGCTCAACGTGACC
>NZ_JAMZBD010000489.1:0-2242 GCF_024158685.1 Halomonas sp. 707D4
CCATTCCGATCAACCGCTGGAGCGAGCCGGCGCTGGGGCTGATTCCCGCCGCCATGGCGGCGGACGTCACCAGCGGCAGCTGGACCTACACCGGCAACGAAGAGATCATCGTCACCACCCAGGTGATCGACGGCGAACGCATTCTCTACTCGTCGTCCAACATCTACTACATCAACAAGGGCGACCGGCGCCAGTACGCGCCCCAGCGGGTGTACACCCCCGTCGAGCCTTCCGTTCCGCTCACCAATACCTGGTAAGGTCATGCACGCACTCGTTTCCGGACTCTTCGACCTCTTTCCCCGCCGCCGCGCCCTGCTGGCGCTTTCGCTGCTCGGCACGCTGATGCTGAGCGGCTGCGCGAACAACCAGAGCCGCCCGCCGGAGCCCCCGCCGCCGGATCTTTCCCAACTGGCCCACGAGGCCGCCGCGCAGATGATGGCCGGCAACCCTGCCTTGACTCGCTACAGCCCGATGATCGCCGCCACCTTCGTGAGCATCGACAACCTCACCACCTCCTCCACCTTCGGGCGCATCAGCTCGGAGATCATGGCCTCGGCGCTGGCCCAGCAGGGCATGCAGGTACGCGAAGTGAAGATGCGCGACAGCATGTTCATCGAGGAGAACGTGGGCGAGCTGATCCTGTCGCGCCAGGTGCAAAGGCTCAGTTCTCAGAACAACGCCCGCTCGATCTTGATGGGCACCTACGCCCAGGGCCAGGACTACATCTACGTGAGCACCCGGGTGGTGCGCGCGGGGGATGCGATGGTGCTCGCCACGGCGGACTTCAAGCTCGCCATCGACAACAACGTGCTGAGCCTGCTCGAGGGGCAAGGTGGCTGGTGACACCGTATTGCGGGTAAGATGGCGCCTTTTCGAGGGCAGGAAACGGGCTTCCCATGACCCAACCCAGTAATGCAAGTCGCCTGATCATCGTGGCGGCAAGCCGAGTGATCAAGCTTGTCGCCAACATCACCAAGCTTTCGAGCTACGCATTCCATGCGCTGGCACCGAACAAGCGCTTCACCCTGCCCGCCTACGCGCCGCCGCTTCTGAAACCACGCGGCGAGGCGGCCATACCGCGCACGCTCTGGCAGACCAACTTCACCGACCGCGTCACCCTGCCGGTCTATCTGAACTACCTCTTCAACCGGTTGATGGCGCCACGCTTCGAGTACCGCTTCATGATCACCGAGGCGCGCCAGGCGTTCATCGCCCGTCACTTCGACACGCGCATCAACCAGAACTACGCCCGGCTGCAGATCGGGGCCGCCCAGGCGGACTTCTGGCGGCTGCTGGTGCTCTACCATCACGGCGGGGTCTACCTGGATATCGACGCCCATGCGGTCTGGCCGCTTGGCCGCGTGATCGGAAAAGAGACCCCGGAGCTCTTCGTGACCACACGGCGCGGCGAGATCAGCAACTACTTCATTGCAAGCAAGGCCAAAAACCCCAACCTGCTGACTCTGATCGACCAGGTCCAGCGCAATATCGAGGCGAACACCCTCACCAACGTGTTCGAGCTGACCGGCCCCGGCGTCTTCAACCAGCACCTGGCCCCCGCCACGGTGCCTACGGTGGCCTACCGCTACGCCTGCAACCAGGGAAGCTTCACCAACGAGCACTTTCAGTACATCGACAAGAAGGCGGGCAAGTGGACCAAGGAGCAGACGCGGGTGGCAGTGGTGGCGCCGAAGGGAGACGCATTCGAGGAGCCGGAACGGATGGAAAAGCGCGATACAGTACTCAAGTAGCGCCCTATCGCGATAGCAGCGCTTGCAACCAAATCTTACTCAATTGAGTGCCTGGACACGTTTCTTGTAAGCGCTGAAGCTACCCCACCAGACCGCAAGCCAGAAAGCGTAGAACATCGCCCCACTGTTGTGGGCCATGAAAGTCTGGGAAAGTCCGAAATCGATATAGGCCACTGGCAGCAGCGTGCCGGCCACGGCAAGCGAGCGCACCGTCAGGTCGGGATGCGAAAGCCCCGGCGCGAACAGGCGCATAGGCACCAGATAAAGCGCGAGCAAGATGACAAGGCCAATGAGTCCGCGCTTGGCGGTGGCATCGATGAAGTCGTTATGAGCGTGGCCGAATTCGGCGGCCACGGGCGAAATCACGCCGCGCTCCCCCAAGGCCTGCATCTGTTCGGCGTATCCGCTCTCCCCCCACCCCAGTATCGGCCGCTCGCCAATGAGCGAGGCGGCCCCGCGCCACATCTCGAAACGAAGTCCCAGCGAGGTAT
>NZ_JAMZBD010000490.1:0-2239 GCF_024158685.1 Halomonas sp. 707D4
CCACCGCCTGGATCTCGGGTCGGTGATCGAGCATCGCCTCGAGGGACTCGAACGCGGGCACGCCGGGTAGCGAGGCGTGCGGGTCCGCCGTTGCCGCAAGCTGGCAGTCAGGTGCGGCGGAGAGCGCCGGTAGATGTTGGGCGCGGGCAATCTTGCCGACGCCGACGAGCCCGAGGGAGAGTGTCGACATATGTCCTTCTTGTACTGGAAAGTATCATTGAAAAAACACAGCGTACTTACCGCGAAGGCGGTTAGCCAATCTTGGTATTAGCCCCTTGCCGCACACATGCTGCTATTGCTGCCAGACAAAACGAAAACGCCCCGTGGGTCTCCCCACGGGGCGTCGCTACTCGATACCCTCTCTCGGCACTCTATCTCGATAAATTATCTCAATACCCCATCAGATCCGGAAGCCAGGTCGCGAGCTCCGGAATGGCGATCAGCAGCAGGATGGCGAGCATCACCGGGATTAGAAACGGCAGTACCGCCTTGACCACCTGCCCGTAGCGAAGCCTGGTGATGCCGACCATCATGAACAGCACCGTGCCGAAGGGCGGCGTGATGACGCCGATCGACAGCGTGATCACCATCACGATGCCGAAGTGTACCGGGTCGAGCCCGGCGGTGAGCGCGGCGGGCACCACAATCGGGGTGAAGATCAGGATGCTCTCGATCACCGACATGAAGCAGCCGATCAGCAGGAAGAACAGCGCGAAGCAGACCAGCAGCAGGATGGTCGGCATCTCGACGGTCGCCACCTGTCCGGCCAGCGCCTGTGGGATCCCCATGCGCACCAGGATCCAGCCGTAGAAGCTCGATACCGCGATGATCAGCAGGATCACCGCGCTGAACATCAGCGTGCGGCGAAAGGCGTCATACAGGTTTTTCAGACTCAGGTCGCGATAGATCAGCCCGCCAAGCACGATGGCGTAGAGCGAGGCGATGGCGCCGGCTTCGGTGGGGGTGAAGAAACCGCCCCAGATCCCGCCGACGATGATCGCCGGCATCACCAGTGGCAGCACCGCCCGCTTGCCGGTACGCAGCACTTCACGGCCATCGAAGGGCGTGGGTTCGGGCATCTGCACCTTGCCGGACGCGCCGAGGTAGACCGTCATGCCCATGAGCAGCAGCGCCATCAGGAGGCCGGGGATGATCCCGGCCATGAACAGCCCGCCGATGCTGACGTTGGCCAGCCACCCGTACACCACCAGCGCGATGCTGGGCGGCAGAATCGGCCCGACGACGCTCGAGGCGGCGGTGATTCCGGTGCTGTAGCCCAGCGCGTAGCCGCGCTCCTTCATCGCCTTGATCTCGATGCTGCCAAGCCCGGCGGCGTCCGCCACCGCCGTACCCGACATGGTGGCGAAGATCGAGCTCGCCACCACGTTGGCGTGACCGAGCCCGCCCCGGGTGAAGCCCACCAGGGCGGTGGCGAAGTCGAAGATGCGCGTGGTCGTCGAGCCCTGGTTCATGATGTTGGCTGCCAGGATGAACAGCGGAATCGCCAGCAGGGTGAAGTTGTTGAGCGTCTGGATCATGCGCAGCGACAGAAGCTCGACCGGAAGCCCCCCCGCTCCGGTGACGGCCAGCGCCGTGAACGACGTCACCCCGATGGCCACGACCACCGGCAGGCCGATCATCATCAGCGCCAGCAGCCCCCCCACGAATATCGCCAGTTCCATCATGACGCCACCTCCTCGGCAGCAGGCGCAAGCCAGGCCACCGGCCCGCGCAGGGTCTGCCACAGCGCGATCAGCGCCATGGCGGCGAAGCTGAACAGGATGGCGTAGTAGAGAAAGGAGAAACTGATGCCCAGCGAGACCGTATTGTTATGGGCGCTCATGTAGGACATGGTCCAGGCGCCCCACCCCGCCAGTGCGAAGAACAGCGCCGAGATGGCCGCCGTGAGCCGGTACTGGCACTGGCGCTCGAGCGCGCCCAGGCGGTGGCTGAAAAGATCCACGACCAGGTGGTCGCTGCGCACCCAGGCGGAAATGGCGCCGAAGGCGACGGCGTACACCGCCAGCAGCGACACCACCTCCTCGGACCAGGGCATTCCCCAGCCCAGCAGGTCGCGGGTCACGACGGCGCTCACGATGAGCCCCAGCACGCCGATCAAAAGCGCCACGCCGATGGCGTCGCAGCAGCGGGTAATGGTGCGCAGAGCATGAAAGGCAAAGCGGTCTGCGCCTCGAGCGGGCGACTTGGCTTCGTCCACGAAACGACTCCTTGAATGGTA
>NZ_JAMZBD010000491.1:0-2233 GCF_024158685.1 Halomonas sp. 707D4
AGTGGCTCATCAAGTGAAGCTCGCCGACCTGGGAGGCGGCGGCCAGGCGACGCCAGACCCGCTCCACCCGGGCGGGCTCGAAGCCCAGCCGGTGCATGCCGGAGTCGACCTTCAGCCAGACCGGAATGGGCCGCCGCGGCGTGAAGGCGAGCAGCGCCTCGACCTGCCAGTCGCTGTGCACGCTGACCCAGAAGCCGTGCTCGTCGATGAGGGCGAGCTCGTCGGCGTCGAAAAACCCCTCGAGCAGCACGACGGGCCTGGTGATACCGCCGGCGCGAAGCGCGAGCGCCTCCTCGATCGAGGCGACCGCCAGGGCCGGGGCGAGGGGTTCGAGCGCTCGGGCACAGGCCAGCGCCCCATGGCCATAGGCATCGGCCTTGATGACCGCCACGGAGCGACTTTGCGGAGCGCAGTCGGCGGCGATGCGGTAGTTGTGACGCAGCGCGTCCAGGTCGATATGGGCCGCTAACGGGCGCATGACGGATTCTCGCTTAGCAGGCCGGCCGCAGCGGCCTGTCACTGATTGCTTGGGTATAAAAATGCCCACGTAGTGGGCTCTGTGGTGATGCTTGATACCGGAAAACGTTGGTACTGGAAAACGACGCACCGGCGTCGATCCGGTGCATCGTCCTTGCCTGGGCAAGGCAGTGAGGCTCAGCTTTCGAAGATGGCGTCGAGGGACAGCCCTTGCTTCTCCAGCGAGCGACGAAGCTTCTTTAAGGCTTCCACCTGGATCTGGCGAACCCGCTCACGCGTCAGGCCGATCTCGGCGCCCACCTCTTCGAGGGTCGCCGCCTCGTGACCGCGCAGCCCAAAGCGGCGTACCACCACCTCCCGCTGCTTCTCGCTGAGCTCGTCGAGCCAATGGTCGACGTGCTCGCGCACATCGCCGTCGACCAGCGACGACTCGGGGCCGGAGACCTCGTCGTCCGCCAGGGTGTCGATCAGCGGCTTGTCGCTCTCCCCACCCATCGGATAGTCGACGGACGAGACCCGCTCGTTGAGCCCCAGCATCTTCTTGACGGTGTCCACCGGCTTGTCCAGGTGCTCGGCGATCTCCTCGGCGGTGGCCTCGTGATCGAGCTTCTGGGTCAGCTCCCGCGCGGCGCGCAGGTAGATGTTGAGCTCCTTGACCACGTGGATCGGCAGGCGAATCGTGCGGGTCTGGTTCATCAGCGCCCGCTCGATGGTCTGGCGAATCCACCAGGTGGCGTAGGTCGAAAAGCGAAACCCGCGCTCGGGGTCGAACTTCTCCACCGCGCGAATCAGCCCCAGGTTGCCCTCCTCGATCAGATCGAGCAGCGTCAGTCCGCGGTTCAGATAACGCCGGGCGATCTTGACCACCAGGCGCAGGTTCGACTCGATCATGCGCGAGCGCCCGAGCGGGTCGCCCTTGCGCGCCAGACGACCGTAGTAGACCTCCTCCTCAGGCGTCAGAAGCGGCGAGAAACCGATCTCGTTGAGATAGATCTGTGTCGCATCCAGGCTCTGGGTCGACTGACGATCCTCGCGCCCCAGGGCTTTCTCGAAGGCATCTTCCTCTTCGACGACCGTGTCATCGGCGTCGTCCAGTGCCTCTTCTGCGGTCTCCAGGTCAACCTCCTGCAGGTCCTTCTCCAGCATACTCATGGTCTTACCCCCGTTGTCTTGCCAACCGCCATGTAGAAAATTAAGGGTGGTCGCACTGCATGTGCGCGTGCACCGTTATTGTTATATGACGCTCCAATCAAGCTATCCGGGTTCTTTTCGAGGCGTTAACCGCTCTCTCCAAGCCGATTTTATGGATATAGAACGCGTTAGCGCGATGGTAAAAAGTCCAAGGGGTTCTGAGGCTGGCCGTCGCGGCGCACCTCAAAATGCAGTTTGACGCTGTCGGTGTCGCTATCGCCCATGGTGGCAATGACTTCTCCCGCTTCGACCACATCGTTTTCGCTGACCCGCAAGCTATCGTTGTGGGCATAGGCGCTGAGATACTGGTCGTTGTGTTTCAGTAGTATGAGGTTGCCGTAACCTCGTACACCGCTGCCGGCGTAGACGACGATGCCGGGGCCGGCTGCCTTCACAGGTTGCCCCTTTTGGCCGGTGATATCAATCCCGGCGGTGATGGTTCCTCCCTCACCGAAGGCGCCACTGACCTGGCCATCTGTGGGCCATTGCCATTGGACATTGTCGACCGGGGTAAAGGTCCGTGAAGAGCGATCCGGGGTACTCGCCTGGGCGGGGGCGGCCTGGG
>NZ_JAMZBD010000492.1:0-2228 GCF_024158685.1 Halomonas sp. 707D4
GGGTGGGTCGCCCGCGGATCAAGTTGAGAAACTTCTGCTGGGCAGTGGTGGCCAGGTAGCGGGCCATGGCGTCGCTCTCGGCGGCGATCACCGGCAAACCGACCATGGCGTAGGGTTTGGAGAGCACGCTCGAGGGACGGAAGTTGTCGCGGTAGAGGCGCAGCGCCTCGTACAGGTAGCCCGGCGCGAACTGGGCGGCGAAGGCGAAGGGCAGCCCCAGGCGCGCGGCGAGCTGGGCGCTGTAGCCGCTCGAGCCCAGAAGCCACAGCGGCACCTTGGTGCCCTGCCCGGGCACCGCCTTGACCTGCTGATCGGGCGTTTCATCGCCCAGGTAGCGGGTCAGTTCCTCGAGCTGGGCCGGAAAGTCGTCGACCCCGGCGTGGGCGCTTCGGCGCATGGCACGCATGGTGGCGCCGTCGGAGCCCGGCGCGCGTCCAAGCCCCAGGTCGATGCGACCCGGATAAAGGGTTTCGAGCGTACCGAACTGCTCGGCGATGACCAAGGGCGGGTGGTTGGGCAGCATGATGCCGCCGCTGCCTACCCGGATGGTCGAGGTGTGGCCGGCCACGTGGCCGATCAGCACGGAGGTGGCGGCGCTGGCGATCCCGGCGATGTTGTGGTGCTCGGCGAGCCAGTAGCGGGTATAGCCCAGCCGCTCGGCGTGCCGGGCGAGCGTCACGCAGTTGTCGAAGGTTTCCCCGGCGCTGCCGCCTTCGCGAATGGGGGCAAGATCCAGCACCGAAAGGGCGGTGTCGGCGAGTTGGCTCATGAGTCACCTGCAGGTCAGTGAAAGGCGGCCAAGCGAGCGCGGAAGCGACGAACTCGTTAGCCACATATCCATATCACCGTGTTATGCGGGCGAAGGGCATTCAAAACAAGCCCCGGCCACACGACCGGGGCGTGGGATCGTCACTCACGCGGCGGCGTCGGGCGGATCAGGATCTCGTTGACATCGACGTGGGCCGGCTGATCGAGGGCGTAGATCACCGCGCCCGCGATATCCTTGTCCTCCAGGGCGTACTCCGGCGGCTCGTCGAAAAATGGCGTGTCGACCATGCCGGGTTCGATCAGCGTGACGCGCACGCCAGTGCCACGAAGTTCCTCGCGCAGATTGTAGCCGATGCCGGTCACCGCCCATTTGGTGGCGCCATACATCGAGCCGGGAATGGTCGAGCGCCCCGCGGCGGAGCCCGTCAAGAGCACATGGCCCGCCGAGCGCTTGAGCGCGGGCAGGCAGGCTTGGAGGGTCAGCCCCACGCCATACACGTTGGTCAGGATCATCTCGCGCCAGGTCTCGTGGTCGGCGCCGCTGAACCCGCCGGCGGTGCCGCCCCGCCCGGCGTTGGCGAACACGCCATCGAGGCGGCCGAAGGTCTCCAGCACGTGGTCGACCATGGCACGCTGCTGCGCCATGTCGGTGACATCGAGTTCGACGGTCAGCACGTTGTCGGTGCCGAGTTCGTGGGCGAGGGCGGCGAGCTTGTCCGCCGAGCGCGCGGCGAGTACCAGCTTGTAGCCTTCGCGGGCGGCGGCACGGGCGGTGGCAGCGCCGATGCCGCTCGAGGCACCGGTGATCAGCAATACTCTCTCTTGCATGAACAGCACTCCTTGCCATTTGTTAAGGGGAAGCTTAAGAATGGCCAACCCCGGGTAATGTTGCAAACCCGGCGCGATTCAGCGCTCCTGGCGGGCCAGCATGCTCGAGAGATCGAGAATCGACTGGGCCATGCTGGCCATGCTCTTGCTCTGGTCCATCGAGGTCTTGCGCAGAAAGCGGTAGGCCTGCTCCTCGCTCATCGACTGGTGGGCCATGATCAACCCCTTGGCCCGTTCGATCAGCTTGCGCTCGCGAAGCGTCTTGCGCGTGTTCTCGAGCTCGTCGCTCAAACTCTGCAGGCGGCTCGACTGGGCGTGGGTGAGCTCGATCAGCGAGCGACCCAGCGGCGAAGTGAACGCACTTTCGGTCAGCTCGCCGAGTCCCGCGGCGCCGCCCAGGCCCAGAAGCTGCTCGCCGGGCGCGCAGGAAAGAGCGGGCGAGGAGAGTGTGGGCTTGCTGGCCTGCTCCAGCGCCGCATGGGCCTTGGCGATCTTGTCATGGCAAAGCCGGGTCAGCTCGTCGATCGCGCCGTCTTCCACCACCTTCAGCCGGTCGATGCGGTTAGTGGTGAGCTCGTACCAGGTCTCGCTCAGGCGGGCGCGGTCGTGCGCCGGGGCCTCGCTCGCACGAC
>NZ_JAMZBD010000493.1:0-2228 GCF_024158685.1 Halomonas sp. 707D4
GGCCGCTCGGCGGAAGCCGGCTGGTGGGAGGCGATCGACACCGCCGCTCACGCCCAGGAGATGCTCGCCGACCGGCTGCTGGCCGAGCGCGCGGCGGACCTGCGCGACGTGGGCCGCCGGGTGCTGAGCGTGCTGTGCCATATCGAGTTGCCCGAACCGCCGGCGCACCCCTACATCCTGGTCACCGAGGACATCGGCCCGTCGGACGTGGCGCGCCTCGATACTGCCAAGGTGAAGGGGCTGCTCACCGAGCGCGGCGGCGCCACCGCCCATAGCGCGATCCTGGCCCGCGCCCTCGGCATTCCGGCGGTGGTCGGTGCCGGTCGCGCGGTGATGGCGCTCGACAATGAAAGCACGCTGATTCTCGACGGCGAGCGCGGTCGGATCATTCCGTCGCCGAGCGAAGAGCGCCTGACGCGGGCAAGACAGACCCTGCGCGCCCTCGAGGAGCGCGAGGCCAACGCCTGGTCGCGGCGCTTCGAGCGCGCAGCGACCCGCGACGGCCACCCGGTCGAGGTGGCGGCCAACCTGGGCAATACCCTGCACGCGGCGGATGCCGTCGAGCGCGGCGCCGAAGGCGTGGGCCTGCTGCGCACCGAATTCCTGTTCATGGCGCACTCGAGCGCCCCGAATCTCGCCACGCAGACCAATGAGTACCGCCAGGCGCTCGAGGCGCTGGCCGGGCGTCCGCTGGTGGCGCGTACCCTGGATGTCGGCGGCGACAAGCCGCTGCCCTACTGGCCGGTGCCGCAGGAGGACAACCCGTTTCTGGGCCTGCGCGGCATTCGCCTGGCGCTGACCGAGCCCGGCGTGCTCGAGACCCAGCTGCGCGCGCTGCTGCTGGCCGGCGCCCCGCGCGAGGATGGCCTGGCGTGCCCGCTTCGCATCATGCTGCCGATGGTCAAGGACGTGGCGGAGTTTCGTACCGTGAAGGCGATCTTCGACCGACTCATGGTCGAGATTCCCGCCGACGAGCGCGCCACCGACGTGCAGCTCGGCGTGATGATCGAAATTCCATCGAGTGCCCTGCTCGCCCCCAGCCTGGCCGCCGAGGTGGACTTCTTCTCCATCGGCACCAACGACTTGACCCAATATACGCTTGCCATCGACCGCGGCCACCCGGTGCTCTCCGCCCAGGCCGATGGCCTGCATCCGGCGGTACTGCGCCTGATCCAGATGACCGTCGAGGCCGCCCACGCCCAGGGCAAATGGGTCGGGGTGTGCGGCGAGCTCGCCTCGGACGCCGTCGCCATCCCGGTGCTGGTGGGCCTGGGTGTCGACGAGCTCTCGGTCAGCGCCCGTCAGGTGCCGCTGGTCAAGGCGCGGCTGCGCGAGTTCGACCTTAATGATGCCCGCGAGAGCGCCCGGCGGGCGCTGGCCCAGTCGACCAGTGATGCCGTGCGCGACGCGCTGGAGGCGAACTGATGGCGCGTGTGATGACCGTGACCCTCAATCCGGCCCTTGATCTGGCCTTCGCCCTCGACGAGCTGGCCCCCGGCGCGGTCAACCGCTCCCATCACGCCCAGCTCGAGGCCGCCGGTAAAGGGGTCAACGTGGCCCGGGTGCTGGCGGGGCTCGGTCACGAGGTGATCGTCGGCGGCTTTCTCGGCGCCGACAACGACGCCCTGTTCAAGCGCGCCTTCGCGGAGCTGGGGGTGACGGACGCCTTCCTGCGCCTGCCCGGCGACACCCGCATCAACGCCAAGCTGGCCGAAGCGAGCGGCCGGGTGACGGACATCAACGGCCCCGGCATCGCGGTGGATGCGGCGGCCATGCAGGCCCTGCTCGAAGCCGTCGAGACGACTATGGCTGAAAGGCCGCTCGACGCGCTACTGGTTGCGGGAAGCCTGCCGCCGGGGCTCGATGTCGACGGCTTCGGCGAGTTTCTGGCCCGCCTCGAGGCCACCGGCGTGCCGCTCTGGGTGGATACCAGCGGCGCGGCGCTGACTCGCGCCATCGCCGCCGCCCCCCAGGCGGTCAAGCCCAACGAACTGGAGCTTGCCGACTGGGCGGGCGAGGCGCTCGAAAGTCTCGAGTCGCGCCTGGCGGCCACGGCACGCCTGCACGCGGCCGGCATCGAGCAGGCGCTGCTTTCCGCCGGCGCCGACGGGGTGCTCTGGGTCAACGCCCAAGGCGCCTGGCAGGCGCTGCCGCCCAGGCTGCAGGCGGCCAATACCGTCGGCGCCGGCGACACCTTCGTGGCCGGCATGCTGCACGGTCTCTTGAGC
>NZ_JAMZBD010000494.1:0-2227 GCF_024158685.1 Halomonas sp. 707D4
CTGCCGGTGTCGCTGGCGCCGATCGCTTTGCTTGTGTGGCAGCGCCGGTGTGACGGGCGCTAGTCGCGCTCCAGGCACCAGCCTTCGCTCAGCGTCAGCGCGACCGTCTGGCCAGCGTCGAGCGCGTGCGGGTGATAGGCCATCAGCGCAGTGCCATCGGCGAGGCGCAGGTGCAGCTCGAAGCGCTCGCCGCGAAAGGTCTGGTGTTCGACGCGGGCGGTGAGATGTTGGGCGGTAGGCGTCTCGGCGCGCACACGAACGTGCTCCGGGCGCACCAGCACCGGCTGGGTACGCGATGCAAGCGGGGCGTTCAGACCCTGCATCAGCGCGGCCTCGCCAAGGCGCTGGCCCGGGGCGCCGGCGGCGATGTGAAGCTCGCTGCCCTGACCGATGAAGCCCGCGACCCACTGGCTTTTAGGTTCGCGGTAGAGGGTCTCGGGCGTGGCCCACTGAACCAGGCGGCCGTCGCGCATCACCGCGATGCGATCCGCCAGCGCCATCGCCTCGCTCTGGTCGTGGGTCACGTAGACCATGGTGGCCTCGGTGCGGCGATGAAAGTCGTGAAAGCTCTGCTCCATGGCGGCGCGCAGGTGGCGGTCCAGGTTCGCCAGCGGCTCGTCGAGCAGTACCACCGCAGGATCCGTGACCAGGCAGCGCGCCAGCGCTACCCGCTGGCGCTGGCCACCGGAAAGTGCCTGGGGCGTGCGGTCGGCGTACGCCTCGAGTGCGACCAGCGACAGCGCCCGCTGAACGCGCTCGCGGTAGGCTGCACCGCGCACCTTTCTTAGCTTCAAGGGGTAGCCGACGTTGTCCGCCACGCTCATGTGCGGCCACAGCGCGTAGGATTGAAACACCATCGCCATGTGGCGCTGCTCCGGCGGCAGGTGGTGCCCGGGGCCCGCCAGCAGCGTCTCACCAAGGCGGATCTCGCCGTGGGAGATTTCCTCGAAGCCCGCCAGCAGGCGCAGCATGGTGGTCTTGCCGCAGCCGCTGGGGCCGAGAAGCGCCACGAACTCGCCGGGCTCCACGGTGAGCGAGAGCCCATCGACGGCGGCGTGCTCGCCGAAGAACTTGCTCACGCCTTCGATACTCAGCGCTGCCATGGCACGACTCCTCTAGGCAGGCGAGGCGCCAGCAGGCTCAAGGCGAGCATCAGCGCGGCGACCATCGCCACCACCAGTACCGATACCGCCGAGGCCAGCACGCTCTCGCCACCCTCGTCCAGGTTGAAGATCAGAACGCCGAGGGTCTCGTTGCCGGCGCTCCACAAAAGCGCCGAGACCGTCAGCTCGTTGACCGCGAGCAGAAACACCAGAAGCCCCCCGGCGAACAGCGCCGGTGCCACCAGCGGCAGCACGATGGTCGCTAGCCGCCGCCAGGGCCCTGCGCCGGCGAGCTGCGCGGCCTCCTCGAGAGACGGGTCGAGCTGGGCAAGGCTCGCCGCGACCGGCTTCAGGCAGACCACCAGAAAGCGCGCCAGGTAGGCGATGAAGATCAGCGTGAGCGTGCCGTAGAGCGCCACGTCGATGAGCGGAAGCGGGCGCACGAAGAGCAGGATGCAGGCGATGGCGAGCACCACCCCGGGTAGCGCATAGGGCAGCTCCACCGCCCCGAGGGCCAGATTCTGAAGCCTGGGCGGCAGGCGCTGGAGCCGGTAGGCGAGCGGCAGGCTCGCCGCCATCAACACGAGCGAGGCGCCGCCGGCGAGCCACAGGCTGTTGCTCACCGCCCGCCAGGTGGTGCCCTGGCGGCTCAACACCTCTTCAAACGCGGCAAGCGTGGCGGTCGTGGCGTTGAGCGGCACGCCCATGGCGGGCACCAGCGAGCTGACCACCAGCGCGGCGAGCGGGGCGATCAGAATCGCTGCCAGCACCATTGCCAGCAGCGCCGTGACGGGCACCTGCAAGCGCCCCAGGGTGAAGTCGTGGGCGCGGCCGCTGTGGCCGGTGAGCCCGAAGCGGCTGCGCCCCAGGGCGCGCTGCTGAAGCGCCACGCCGAGAAGGGCGATGACACCGATCAACAGCGACAGCGACGCCATCTCCGGCAGCACCCCGGTGCCGAAGCTCGCCATGCGCTGGTAGATCAGCGTGGGCAGCACGTAAACCCCGGCGGGAATGCCGAGCATGGCGGGAATGCCGAAGTTGCCGAGACTCGAGATGAACGCCATCGCCGCCCCGGCCACCAGCCCGCCCCGCGTGACCGGCAGTATGATATGGCCCCACACCTG
>NZ_JAMZBD010000495.1:0-2225 GCF_024158685.1 Halomonas sp. 707D4
CCTCGAGCGACATCGTGTCGATCATGGGAAACAGCACGCCCTCGCCCCGGCGTGCCTTGACGGCGGCATCGAGAAACGGGCGCTCGATGTTGCGAAAATGCACTACCACCAGACGTCCGGCCAGCTCGTCGAGTAGCGTTTCGAGAATGAGGTCGAGATCCGGCGCGTGATCGACCTCGGAGTGGGTGATGTGATGATAGGCGACGGAGCTCTCCTCCAGCGGCCGAGGCGGCTTGACCACCCAGTAGCGCCGCGTGGCGAGGGGGATGCGCGCGAGCGTGAAATGGACGAGCCCGATGCTGACGATAGCGTGGCGCCGCTCGTCGAGTCCGGTGGTCTCCATGTCGAGCGCCACCATGGGCACGTCGGCGATGGGCGTGTCCGGGGCCGGCAGGCGCGCCTGGAAAAAGCGCGCGAGCATGTCATCCTGGGCGTGGTCGGCGCGGCGCGCCAGGTAGCCCGCCCAGTCGGTCTGCGTGATACGCTGGCGGGGACGTATTCCCTTCATCATGCTTTTTTCATCGCTGACAAGACCTCATCGCTGACTGGGAACGGGATAGCGGAACTTGAGAAACTTCTGCGCGTTGCTCAACACCTGGAAGGCGTCCTTGAGCGTGTGGCGCTCGCTGTCCTCGACATTCTCGGGCTCGATGTTGTTGTCCGGCGCGCGCTCCTCCTCGAGGTCGATCATCTGGTGACGAAGCCGCGACATGCACAAGAACTCGAAGGCGTAGCTCAGCTTGTCGCTCACCCCGGAGGCGAGCAGCTGGGTGTCGTTGATGTCCTCGAGGCGACGGAAGCTGTTTTGCGCCTTTGAGCCACAGGCGAGCGCGTGAACGCGAATCAGGTCCACCATCGGTGCGGTGCCGCGGCGCTTCAAGTTGATCGAGTTGTTGTGCTTGCCGTCCTTCTCCATCACGAAGGTGCGAAAGAACCCCAGCGGCGGCGTGCTATTGAGCGCATTGCGGGCCATGGCCGCCAGAAACAGCGGCGACTGCGGCGCGCGGGTGGCGATCAGATCCTGCAGCGTCTCCACGAAATGACTCTCCCCGTAGACGCTGTCCAGGTCGAAGAAGATCGAGCTGTGCAGCAGCTTCTCCGGCGTCGGGTTGGCGATCCACTCCTCGAAATACTCCTTCCACACCTTGAGTGGCTGGCGCCAGCGCGGGTTGGTCGCCATGATGTCGCCCTTGCAGTAGGTGTAGCCGCAGGCATCGAGACCATCGCTGACGTAGGCGGCCAGCGCCTTGAAGTAATCATCGTGGGTGTCCGGGTCGAAGTCGTCGGAAAGAATCAGGGCGTTGTCCTGGTCGGTGACGATGCTCTGCTCGTTGCGCGCCATCGAGCCGTTGACCATGAAGCAGTACGGCACCGGCGGCGGGCCGAGCTCGGCTTCGGCGAGCTCGAGCAATCGCCGGGTGAAGCCGCGCCCGATGGTCGAGAGCGCGCTGCCGAGCATGACCGAATTGGCGCCCTCCTGCACCATGCGCACAAACGCCGCGCGCACGTCGGCAGAGAGCCGCGCGAGCCCGTAGGCACTCGACTGGTTGAAGATGTTGCTGACGAGATACAAACCGCTGTGGGTCTCGTAGCGAATGATGTCGGACAGGTGCACCACGCCCACCGGGCGCTGGCGGTAGAGTACCGGCAGATGATGGACGTTGTTGCGCAGCATGGTGAGCATGGCCTCGTAGATCGAGGCGTCGGACTGGATGGTGATCAGCGCGTGGGAGATCACCTCGCCTACCGGCGTCTGGGGCGACAACCCCTTCGCGACCACGCGGTTACGAAAATCACTGTCGGTGAGGATACCGCACATCTGCCAGCTCTTGCCTTCGCTGTCCTTGAAGCTGTAGCGAGGGTTGTCGCTGCCCTCGTCGATCACCAGTACCGCCGAGGCCTGGGCGTTGCCCACCTGGAGCGCGGCTTCCTGCACGCTCATGGTCGACTCCACCATCACCGGATAGCGCGAGACCAGCTTGCGAATCCGCGTGACCATCATGTCGTTGGACTTCTTCTGCAGCTCGGCGGCACTTTCGAGGCGCGGGCGTTCGAGCTCGACGAAGTCGGCGAAGTCGTCATCCTCCTCGCACAGGCGCTGGAACATCGCGTCGCTGATGAAGTAGATCAGCGTGTCCTCGATGGCCGTCGCGGGAAAGCGCACCCGGTGGTTTCGCAACAGGCTGAAGTGGCCGAAGATGTCGCCCTCGACGAGGCGGTTGTAG
>NZ_JAMZBD010000496.1:0-2224 GCF_024158685.1 Halomonas sp. 707D4
GATCGGCGAATGACCCGTCGGGGAGAGGCCTCGGCCTCTCCCCGCTGGCGCTCCATCCGAGGTAGACACCATGTTATTCAAGTTCGACAAGCTCTATCGCCTGGGTGCGTGGGGGGCGGCTGCCTGCATGATCGCGATCTGCGCGCTGATCACGCTGCAGGTCTCGTTTCGCCTGATCGATGCGCTGCTGGTGCTGGCGGGCCAGGCCCGGCTCGGCATCAGCATCACCGGGGTCTCCGAAATGGCAGCGTATCTGCTGGTCGGGGCGACCTTTCTGGGCCTGGCCTATACCTTCACCCACCATGCGCACATTCGGGTGACGCTGCTGATCGCCAAGCTGCCTTCGCGGGTGCGGGTGTGGTTCGAGGTCGCCGCGCTGCTCGTGGCGCTCGCCATCAGCCTGGTGCTCGGGTACGGCCTGATCGAGCTGGCGCGCGAAAGCCTCCAGTACAACGACGTTTCATCGGGCTTTCTGAAGCTTCCGCTGTGGATTCCGCAGACCGTGCTGGTCACTGGCGTGGCGCTTCTGTGCCTGGCGCTGGTCGAGGCGCTGGTGATCGCCCTCAGGATCGCCGTGCGCGACCCGTCGAGCTTTCGCGAAGCCACCGCCACCGACGATAGCGAGATGCATTGATTCGCCGGCCGCCAAGCCGGTATCGAACGATAAAACCCTGGAGAAGCCTTCGTGCTACTACTGAGTCTGGTCACCATCGTCACCCTGTTCGCGCTGCTGGGCAGCGGCGTCTGGGTGGCCTTTGCATTGATGGGCACGGCCTGGGTCGCGCTCGAATTCTTCAGCCCCTTCGCGCCGGGCACCGTGCTCGCCTCGGACTTCTGGGGCGCCAGCTACGGCTGGGATCTCACCGCGCTTCCCATGTTCATCTGGATGGGGGAGATCCTGTTTCGCTCGGGCCTTGCGGACAACATGTTCCGCGGGCTCTCGCCGTGGCTCAATCGCCTGCCGGGGCGCCTTCTGCATACCAACATCATCGGCAGCGGCCTGTTCGCCGCGGTGTGCGGCTCGTCGGCCGCCACCTGCGCCACCGTGGGCAAGATGACGCTGCCCGAGCTCGAGCGTCGTGGCTATGACAGCAGCCTCGCGATCGGCACGCTCGCCAGCGCCTCGACCCTGGGGCTTCTGATTCCGCCGTCGATCGTGCTGATCGTCTACGGCGTGGTCACCGAGCAGTCGATCTCGCGGCTGTTCATGGCCGGGGTCGGCCCGGGCCTGATGATCCTGGCGCTGTTCATGAGCTACCTGATCGTCTGGGCGCTGGTGAAGGGCGAACGGGCGGGATTGACCGGAAGCGACGAGGCCTCGATGAGCCTGGTCGAGAAGCTGCGCAGGACGCTATCGCTCTTGCCGATTCTGCTGCTGATCGGTGGCATCATCGCCTCGATCTACGGCGGGCTCGCCTCGCCCACCGAGGCGGCGGCCATCGGCGTGGTGCTGTCGATGATCATCGCGCGCTTCAACGGCCACTTCGATCGCGCGATCTTCACGAGTTCGCTGTTCGCCGCGATCCGCACCGCCTGCATGATCGCCTTCATCATCGCCGGGGCGTCGTTTCTGACCTCCGCCATGGGCTTCACGCAGGTGCCCATGCGCCTGGCCCAGACGATCGGCGAGATGGGGCTTTCGCCGACCATGCTGCTGGTCGCGCTGACGCTGCTGCTGCTGGTCATGGGCTGCTTTCTGGACGGCATTTCGCTGATTCTGCTGGTCACGGCGATCATCATGCCGGTCGTCAGCGCAGCGGGGTTCGATCTGATCTGGTTCGGCATCTACCTGGTCATCGTGGTGGAGATGTCACAGATCACCCCGCCGGTCGGCTTCAACCTGTTCGTCATCCAGAGCCTGACCGGCAAGGACATCCTGACGATCACCAAGGCGACGCTGCCGTTTTTCCTGCTGATGCTGCTCTCGATCGCGCTGCTGCACCTGTTCCCGGCCATCGCCCTGTATCTGCCCCGGGCGATGACGGGTTAATGGCCGTAGACCGCCACGCCGCTGCGGCCCGAGCGCTTGATGTGATACATGCTCTGGTCGGCGGCGGCAATCAGCTCCTGTTCGCTTGCGAACATGCCGTCTTCCAGGCAGGCGATGCCGATCGACACCGAGATGTAGAGCGGGCCGAACTCGCTCTGGGCCATGGGCTCGCGGTCGAGCAGCGTCATGATGCGCTGGGCGAGCTGGCGGGCGCTTTCTGCTCTCTCGTCGGGC
>NZ_JAMZBD010000497.1:0-2222 GCF_024158685.1 Halomonas sp. 707D4
GTGTCGATTCGCCTCGATGCGAGCCGCCAGCGCTATGGGCTTCCGAGCTACCAGGGGCATCATGCCTTAACCGACGCACTGGCCACCGCCGAGCTCTTCCAGGCTCAAGTCGCGTATCACTACAGCCCCGAGACGCCGCTCGAGCGCTTCTGGTGCTGATGTTCTCGAAGAGGCATAAAAAACGGGCAGCTGGGCTGCCCGTTTTCGTGTTGCGTACTGACTGCTGCGTGGTTCAGACCGCCCTGGGCTCGCTCATGAGGCCCTTGACGATGGCGTAGCACGACACCAGCAGGATGATGGTGAAGGGCAGGCCGGTGGAGACCGCCATGCTCTGCAGTGCCGTCAGGCCGCCACCCAGCAGCAGCGCGATGGCGATCGCCCCTTCGATCAGCGCCCAGAAGACCCGCTGCGGCTTCGGCGCATCGACCTTGCCACCGGCGGTGATGGAGTCGATCACTAGCGACCCGGAGTCCGACGAGGTCACGAAGAACACGATGACCAGCACGATACCCAGGAACGAGGTGATCTGGGACAGCGGCAACTGCTCGAGCATCACGAACAGCTGCAGGTCGACCCCCTGTTGGCGTACCGCGTCGATGCCCTGGCTCACGAACTGGTCGATCGCCGTGCCACCGAAGGTGGTCATCCACAATACCGAGACCAGCATCGGCACGATGAGTACCGAGATCAGGAACTCACGGACGGTGCGGCCACGCGAGACCCGCGCGATGAACATGCCGACGTAGGGCGACCAGGAGATCCACCACGCCCAGTAGAAGGCGGTCCAGGACTGCACGAAGCCGGTGTCTTCGCGACCGAACGGGTTGGAAAGCGCCGGCAGGTTGATGGCGTAGTGGTAGAGGTTCTCGAAGAAGCCGGTGGCGATGAACAGGGTCGGGCCCACGCCGATCACGAAGAACAGCAGCGCCGCGGCCAGCGCGATGTTGATCTTGGAAAGCAGTTGGACGCCCTTGTCGACGCCGGCGATGATCGAACCGATCGCGATGATGGTGATGCCGATGATCAACAGGATCATGGTCACGTCGCTTTCCGGCGCGCCGAACAGGTAGGTCAGGCCCGCCGCCGCCTGGGTAGCGCCGAGACCCAGCGAGGTCGCGAGACCGAACAGCGTGGCGAAGACCGCCAGAATGTCGATCACGTGGCCCGGCCAGCCCCATACCCGCTCGCCCAGGATCGGGTAGAACACCGAACGCATGGAGAGCGGCAGCCCCTTGTTGAAGGAGAACAGCGCCAGCGACAGCGCCACCACGGCGTAGATCGCCCAGGGGTGCAGGCCCCAGTGGTAGATGGTCGCCGCCATGCCCAGCGCCGTCGCCGCCGCCGCGTCACCCTCGGCGCCGCCGAGCGGGGCGCCCGCGGTCCCCTCGAAGGAGGTGCCGAAATGGGTCAGCGGCTCGTTGACGCCGAAGAACATGAGACCGATCCCCATGCCGGCGGCAAACAGCATCGAGAACCAGCCCGTATAGGTGTAGTCGGGCTTGGCGTCGGCGCCACCGATACGGATCTTGCCCAATGGCGAGACGATCAACCCCAGGCAGAGGATCACGAAGACGTTGGCGGCCAGCATGAAGAACCAGGCCAGGTTGCCGGTCAGGAACGCGAAGATGCTGTCGTAGACGTGGGCAATGTCATCCTGCAGTGCCAGCGTCAGGATGACGAACAGTGACACCACGATCGCCGAGATCGTGAATACCTTGCCGTGCAGGTCGAGCTTGAACCCCATGGCTTCGCGGGTGAAGTTGTCCTGGCCGATGACGTAATCGGTATCAATGAGGTTGGCCGGGCCATCCGGGGAGGGGATTCCCTCGCCGACCGGCTCATCCGGGGAGTGGTTGGACTTCTCGTTATCCACTGGGTCTTCTCCATTTTGAAACGAAAGCCCGAGGCTTGCCGCCGGTCGACGAGGTCGGCAAGTCTCGGGCACGCGTGCGTTAAAAATAGCAAACGTCGATGCTGGTTTGTACAAGTTTTAGTATGTCTGTACAAAATATTTACAACCGTGCGCAGGATGACTTCATCCTGCGCTGGACGGGCTTTGCATCAGCCGTCGATCCACTGCTCGACGACATCCTGGTTCTCCTCGACCCACTGCCTGGCGTTCTCGCGCGGGTCGCTGCCTTCCTCCTGGTTCATCAGCATCACTTCGCCCATCTGCTCCGGCGTCCACTCGAAGGCATCGAGAATCGCGTAGGCTTCGGGCA
>NZ_JAMZBD010000498.1:0-2219 GCF_024158685.1 Halomonas sp. 707D4
CTGGTGTCCGGCGCGGCGATCCGCTTTTCCGGTCAACTGGCGGTGTTCGACCCGCGCGTGCCGCAAAGTCCCTGCTACGCTTGTCTCTATCCACCCGGCGATGGCGCCGACGAGGCCCTGAGCTGCGCCGAGAGTGGGGTGATCTCGCCGCTGGTGGGCGTGATCGGCGCCTTCCAGGCGCTCGAGGCGGTGAAGATCGCAAGCAGGGTTGGGCGCGTTCATCAGGGGCTTTCTACCTTCGATGCCCTGAGCGGGCGCTGGCGCCACTTCCAGGTGCCCCGCGACCCCGCCTGCCCAGTATGCGGTAAACCCGCCGTTTGAAGGCGTGCCCAGCGGGCACCGAACCCGACCAGAGGGAGTAGCGTGGCAAGATTCTCCGGCTCGAAGAGCCTTTTGCAGGCCCGGCGTGCCCAGCAGGGCCGCGCGGGCAAAAGCGCCCCGCCCGCCTTTCGGGTGCCCGTCGTGGACAAGCGCGCGAGCGTGGACGCCAGCCAGCGCCTGTCGCTTGGCCAAGCGCTGGCCGGCGCCCGGCAAGCGCTCGTCGAGCGCCTTGCTGCCGAGGCCGACGCGCCGCTGCGCGTCTTCGTGTCGGTCACCGACGGCACCTGCCGGGCGCGGGTCGCGAGCGAACGCGGCGCTCCCTGCAGTGACGCGCTCTGGCAGGGGCTCGAAGAGCAGCTCATCGAGCATTACGCATTGGATGCGCCGGTACGCTGGCTGCGCCTGGACTGGGCCCATGACGTCACGGCGCACACCTGGGAGAGTCTCGCCACCACGCTTTCACGCCACAAGCGCAACTACTTTCGCCGCGGCATCGCGCTGGACCCGGGCCTGCATCACGCCTTTCTCGAGCAGGAGCTCAACGCCAACGCCATGCTCTACGCGGGCAGCCGGGTGGCAAGCGCCGAGCTCAATCCCGGCAACTTCCGGCGCTACGCCCGGGAGCGTTTCGGGGCGGCCTTCGAGGTCGATTTCGACCCGCGCCAGCGCGTCTACACCTTCGCCACCGACGCGCTGCTGATCGAACCCGGGCAACCGCCCAGGCCGTTGCAGGGCTATCGCGGCGGCAAGCAGGGGCGCCATACCGGCCGGCGCGTCATCGAGGCGCTGACCCCGGCGGCGACCCGCGCCCTGATCGACAGCGCCAGCGCCTTCCTGGCCGCCCAGGTAGAGCCGGATGGACGCTTCGTCTACGGCATCCACCCCTGTTTCGATCGCGACGTCGCAGGCTACAACACGCTGCGCCACGCCAGCAGCATCTACAGCATGCTCGAGGCCTGGGAGGTCAACCAGAGCGCCGTGCTGAAAGACGCGATCGACCGGGCGCTGGGCCGGTTGACCACGACGTTTCTGAAGCGCTTCGAGCATCGCGGCGAGCGCGTGACCTACCTGCTGGAAGCCAACGGCGAGATCAAGCTCGGCGGCAGCGGCGTGACGCTGCTGGCGCTGGCGAAATACACCGAGGTTACCGGCGACGCGCGCTATCTGCCGGTGATGGAGGAGCTGGCGCTGGGCATTCGCCAGCTCCAGCTAGAAAGCGGCGGCTTCGATCACGTGCTGAACGCGGCGGATCTCAGCGTCAAGGAACGCTTTCGCATCATCTACTACGATGGCGAAGCGGCGTTCGGGCTGATGCGCCTTTTTGGACTGACGAAGGATGCACGGTGGCTTGAGGTGGTCGAGCGCGCTTTCGAGTACTTCATCGCCCAGGAGCACTGGCGCGCCCACGACCACTGGTTGAGCTACTGCGTCAACGAATTGACGCTTTACCGGCCCGAAGAGCGCTACTACCGCTTCGGCCTGCAGAACGTGGCAGGGTATCTCGACTTCGTCGAGGAGCGCATCACCACCTTCCCGACGCTTCTCGAGCTGATGATGGCGGCGCACAAGATGATCACGCGGCTGCAGGCCACACCCGAATATCGCCACCTGCTCGAGCTCATCGACATCGAGCACTTCTACCGGGCGCTGGAAAAACGCGCCCACTACCTGCTCAACGGTCACTTCTGGCCCGAGTTCGCGATGTACTTCAAACGCCCCGAGCGCATCGTCGGCAGCTTCTTCATCCGCCACCACAGCTTTCGGGTGCGTATCGACGACGTGGAGCACTATCTTTCCGGGTTCGTGGCGTATCTATGCCACTACCTGCAGGCGCCCGTGTCTCGTCTCGCCACCCCGATCACCTCGCGCGAGGCGGGGCAGTGGCGCCGCGATGACAT
>NZ_JAMZBD010000499.1:0-2215 GCF_024158685.1 Halomonas sp. 707D4
CTCGTAGTACTCGATGTTGGGGGCGACCCAGAAGGCGACTCTGGCGCCACCCGGCCACTCGATCTTTGGGCGCTGGTCATAGGCCCAGTAGTCGTACACGCCAAGGGATTCTTTCATCGTTCGCTCCTCAGCCCTCGAGCCAGGCCAGCACATCGGCCACGGGCAGCACGTCGGCGTACTTCAGGTGCAGGTCGGTCAGGTTGGCGTAGTGGTAGCTCTCGTGCTTGTCCGCCACGCACTCCATCGGCACGATGGTGCGATAGCCGCGAGAAAGGCTCTCCACCGCGGTGGCGCGAATGCAGCCCGAGGTCGAGCCGCCGGTGATGATGACCGTATCCACCTGGTGCCACACCAGCAGTGACTGCAGCGGCGTCTCGAAGAACGCCGAAGGCATGCGCTTGGTGTAGATCACGTCACGCGCGCGGTCGATCTCGGCGCGCTCGTCGAACTCGGCTCGCTCGGAGCCGTACTTGATGTTCTGCAGCGAGTCCGGGGTGTCGGTACGCGTGCCCCAGACGCCGGCGTCCTCGGCGGAGTCGAGAAATGCCACGTGGGTCCAGACCACCGGCCAGCCTCTCGCCCGAAAGCCGCGCGCCAGCTGGTTGGTGTACTCGAGCTGCTTCGGGTCGGTCTCGTAGGCGGTCTTGTAAAGGTCGGTACGGGTGTACGCCTTCTGCGGGTCGACGTTGACCAGCACCGCCTTCTTGCCGAAGCCGAAGGGCACCCGCTGGGGATTGGCCATCACCTCGAAGAAGAGCTCCTTGGCCGTCTTGTCCGTCGTCTGCATCGCTGCCTCCTGTCTTGTCGTTATTGAAATTGAAAGTGGTCGCCTGGCGGCGCTTATCCGCGCTCTTCGTAGCGCTGGCCCATGTCGAGCATCTTCTGGGTGCCCAGGTAGTCGTTGAGCTGCTTGAAATCGAGCATCTGGTCGCGGAAGGCGTCGGTGGTGCCGTCTTCTTTCAGCGTGGCGAAGAAGCGGCTCGCCATGTGGGTGATCGCTCGCACCAGCGCGCCCGGGAAGATCACCAGCGAGAAGCCGAGCGCTTCCAGTGCCTGGGCGTTCTGCAGCGGTGTATCGCCGCCTTCCACCATGTTGGCCATGATCGGCACCTTGCCCTTGAATCGGGTCATGATCTTGTCGATGTCCTCGTCGGTGCGAATGCCCTCGATGAACAGCATGTCCACGCCAGCCTCGAAATAGGCCTGGGCGCGCTCGATGGCGCTGTCGGTGCCTTCCACGCCCAGCGCGTCGGTACGGCCGATAATCAGCGTCTCTTCGCTTTGCCGCGCGTCGAGGGCTGCATGCAATTTTCCGACCATTTCGCCCTTGGAGACCAGGGTCTTGCCGCGCAGATGGCCGCAGCGCTTGGGGTAGGTCTGGTCTTCGAGCTGGATGGCGTTGGCGCCGGCGCGCTCCAAAAGGCGGACGCTTCGCATCACGTTCATGGCGTTGCCGAAGCCGGTGTCGGCATCCACCACCACCGAGAGCTCGGTGCGCTCGCGAATGTGCGACATCGCGGTGCAGACCTCGGTAATGCTCAACAGGCCGATGTCGGGTCGCCCCAGCTGGGTGTAGGCGAGGCTGGCGCCGGAAAGGTAAACCGTATCGAAGCCGGCCTGCTCGGCAAGCGAGGCGCCCAGGGCATCGAAGACCCCGGGGGCGACCACGATGGCGGGGTCGTGAAGGTGTCGTTTCAACGACGATGTGGTGGAGGCGGACTCTCGGCGTGTCATAGGGCTCTCTTGGTGATGGTCGGGCGTTGTAATAATCAGGCGTCTTGGCCGGTCAGCGGGACGCCTGGTGCGAGCGCCAGGTCGTTCCAGACGTCCTGGCGAGTGATCAAGCCGTGCTTGAGCTCGAAACGGTCGATGAAGCGCACGCCCTCGGCCGTGGTACCGTCGAGCCAGGTCACGGAAAGCTCGCCGTGACAGACCACGATGGATGCCTCGGCAGTGACGCAGTGATCGACCGCGTGAAACGTCTTGCGTACGCTCCGGTAACGGGTACGTGCCCAGCTCACCACGTCGTGCAGGTCACGAAAGGGCGGTGCACCGGGGAACCGCATCACCACTGACCGAGCCAGATAACCCTCGGCCTCGACGAGATCGCGCCTTTCCATGGCGGCGAGAAAATCGCGGACCCGCGTCTTGTCGCTCGCGCGGTGTGGACCGGCCTCATGGTTCATGGTGAACCTCTCTTGTAGTGGCGGGTTAG
>NZ_JAMZBD010000500.1:0-2213 GCF_024158685.1 Halomonas sp. 707D4
GTGTAGGCCTTGTCGGTCGCCTCCCAAGGGATCGAGGTGTCGGTCACCGCGTCGTCATCCGCGCTGAAGGCCATCATGCTCGGCTCGCGACGCCCCTGTTCGCGCGGGCGCACCTTGGCGGGCGGCGCGTCCTGCTCGAAGGCGACGGGCGTCGGCGCCTCTGGTTCGCGCTCGGCATCACGGGCCTTCTGCTCCTCGCGGGTGCGCTCCTTGAACTTGCGCGACGCCTCGCGGGCCGCGGCCTTGATCGACTTGCGATCCTCGCGCTTCTGGCGAGAGCGGGCGCGACGGGCACCGAACCAGCCACCGACGCGGCAGAGTCGCTTGCCCACCTCGTCAGCCACGTTGAGCCACGACATGCCCGAGAACAGCGGAAAGCCGATCAGGATCAGGGCGGCGGCGATCAGCCCTACCCCGCCACTGCCGACCAGCGGCCTGAGCGTGGCCACAAGCCCCTCGCCCAGGATGCCGCCGGAAGCGTAGGGAAGAATGCTCTGCGGGTGATAGAAGTGCAGTGCGCCGAGGGTGGTGGTGCCGAACATCAGAAGCACGAGGCCACCGGCGTGTACCGCGATGGCGACCGGGTCGAGCTCGAAGCGCACCTGGCGCGAGCGCATCAGCCACCAGGCGGCGAAGCCGAACATGCCGGGCCACCACAGGGCACTGGCGCCGAGCAGGGAGTAGAGCACGTCCGCAAGCCAGGCGCCCACCGGGCCCATCCAGTTGCGCACGTCGGTTTCCGGCCCCTGGTAGGACCAGCCGGGGTCTGCCGGGTGATAGCTGAACAGCGCCAGCAGCAGAAATACGCACACGGCCAGCAGGACCACCACCACGCCTTCGCGCAGGGAGCCCTGCAGGCGCAATCCGAAACGCCGCGCCGTGTCCTTTGCGGCCTTGACCCGGGTCGATTGGGCCGACGTCGAGGGTCGACGCGAACCGCGCTGCGTTCGCTTGTCTACCGTCTTGTTCACTTTCAAGCGATTCTCCCTTTACACCTGGTGGCGTCGTTCATCCACTTGCGAGTTTGCATCATACCGACCATCCTTGCGCCGTCACAGCGCCTGTCGTCAAGAGCCGTGCTCTTGTCATGTTGCTCGTAAAGCCCCGTTCCATCAGCGCCCAACAAGAGGAGCCGCCTCGATGCTACCCTGGCTTGCATCGCCCATTCCCGCCTTCCCGAACACGGCCATGGCGCTCGATACGCCCAACGGGCTGCTCGCCGCCGGCGGCGAGCTGTCGCCGACCTGGCTGGTCCACGCTTACCGCCGGGGCATCTTTCCCTGGTACAGCGACGACGACCCGATCCTCTGGTGGAGCCCGGATCCGCGCATGGTGCTGGCCCCTGCCGAGTTCCGCCTGCGCCGCAGCCTGGCGAAGCGGCTACGCAATGGTGGCTTTCACGTGACGCTGAATCAAGACTTCGATCGGGTCATTCATGCCTGCGCCGCCCCGCGCCAGGGCGAACCGGGTACCTGGATCAATCCCGAGATGCGCGTCGCCTACCAGGCGCTGCACGCACTCGGCATCGCCCACAGCATCGAGGTCCGTCACGGCGACCACCTGGTGGGCGGACTCTACGGCCTCGCCATGGGGCCGGTCTTCTTCGGCGAATCGATGTTCTCGAGCGCCCCGGACGCCTCGAAGATCGCGCTGGCGCACCTCGCCCGCGCCATGGCGGACAATGGCGGCCTCCTGATCGATTGCCAGATGCATACCCCGCACCTGGAGCGGCTGGGGGCTACCCCCATCGCCCGCGAGACGTTCATCGGCTATCTTGATCAATGGCTGCCGGAAAAAGCGTTCGCACCGACCAGGCACGGCGCGAAGATTCCCGACGTGCCTGCATCGCCCTGGCTCGACGCCATTCCCGACGCCTACAGCCGCTAGCCTACACTCAAGGAGGTGGATCGTGAGCAGCAGCGCCCCCCGCCGTCCGGTACGGGATCTTCGTTTCTTCCTCACCGTGCCCCACCGCTGCAGCTACCTGCAGGAACAGGAAGCGACCACGCTGTTCCTGGACCCGAAGGAGGCGCCGGCCAGCGGTGTCTACGAGGCGCTGTCGCTGCTGGGCTTTCGACGCAGCGGACGCCACCTCTATCGACCGCACTGCGACGGCTGCCAGGCGTGCCAGTCGGTGCGCATTCCCGTGGCGGAGTTCACCCCCGGTCGCACCCAGCGCAAGGTCGCGCGGCGCAACGCCGATGTTACCACGC
>NZ_JAMZBD010000501.1:0-2212 GCF_024158685.1 Halomonas sp. 707D4
CCGAGCGCCTGATTCTCAACCTCGGCGGCATCGCCAACGTCACCTGGCTACCCGCCGATCCCGCCGCGCCGGTGCTCGGCTTCGACACCGGCCCCGCCAACGTGCTGATGGACGCCTGGTTCGCGCGCCACGGCGCCACGCCCACGGCGCGCTTCGATGAGGGCGGCGCCTGGGCGAAGAGCGGCCGGGTGGACGAGGCGCTGCTGGCACGTCTGCTGGAAGAGCCTTTCTTCGCGCTCGCGCCGCCGCGCAGCACCGGGCGCGAGCTGTTTCACGAGGCGTGGCTCGACGCTCGCCTGAGCGGCGAAGAGCGCGCGGTCGACGTGCAGGCAACGCTTGCCGAGCTGACCGCCGTGAGCGTAGCCCGGGCCATCGAGACGCTTCTGACAGGCGCTCCCCCCATCACGCTGATCACCGGCGGCGGCGGCGCCCACAACACGCATTTGATGAGCCGGCTGGCCCACCATCTGCCCCACGCCACGCTCACCTCCCCCGCCGCCTTCGGCTGGCCGGAGGACTGGATCGAGGCCGGCGCCTTCGCCTGGCTCGCCCACCGGCGCCTGGAAGGCCTGCCCGGCAACCTTCCCTCGGTGACCGGCGCGCGCGGCCCCCGAGTGCTCGGCGGCCTCTTCGCCGCGTGAGGCACCCTCGCGGCTCGGCCCTCAGGGCTTGGTGAGCACGCCGTTGGCCCGAGTCTGGGCCTCCTCGAAACTCACCTTGCCCTGCTTGACCAGCGCCGTGAGCGAGGCGTTCAGGGTCTGCATTCCCAAGTTCACGCCGGTCTGCATCGCCGAGTAGATCTGGGCGACCTTGTCCTCGCGGATCAGGTTGCGCACCGCCGAGGTGGCGATCAATATCTCGTGGGCCGCCACCCGCCCGCCGCCCTGCTGCTTCAACAGCGTCTGCGCCACCACCGCCTGGAGCGACTCCGAGAGCATCGAGCGCACCATGGACTTCTCCTCGCCGGGAAAGACGTCGATGATCCGATCGATGGTCTTCGCCGCCGAGGTGGTGTGCAGCGTGGCGAACACCAGGTGCCCGGTTTCCGCCGCGGTCAGCGCCAGCCGGATCGTCTCCAGATCGCGAAGCTCGCCCACCATGATCACGTCCGGGTCCTCGCGCAGCGCGCTTCTCAAGGCGTTGGCGAAGCTGTGGGTGTCGCGGTGCACCTCGCGCTGGTTGATCAGGCAGCGCTTGCTGTCGTGGACGAACTCGACCGGGTCCTCGATGGTGAGGATGTGCTCGAAGCGGTGCTCGTTGATGAAGTCGATCAGCGCCGCGAGCGTGGTGCTCTTGCCCGACCCGGTGGGCCCGGTCACCAGCACCAGGCCACGCGGCAGCATCGCCAGGCGCTCGAACACCTCGCCCAGGCCCAGCGCCTGCATCGACAGCACCTCGCTCGGAATGGTGCGAAACACCGCCCCGGCGCCGCGCGCCTGGTGAAAGGCGTTGACCCGAAAGCGCGCCACCTTGGGCAGCGCGTAGGAGAAGTCGGTCTCCAGCTGCTCCTCGAACTCGCGGCGCTGGCGCTCGTTCATGACCGCGTGGATCAGCGCGAGCACCTCCTTGTGGGTCATCGCGGGCACGTTGAGGCGGTGAATGTCGCCATCGACCCGGATCATCGGCGCAAGGCCGGCGCTCAAGTGCAAGTCGGACGCATTCTGCTTTGCCGAGAATGCCAGCAGTTCGGTAATATCCATCTCTCTTCCCCGGCGGTATGAGGTACCTCAGTATGGCAGAGATCGCGCTAGGCGAATCCCTGGAACAGGCGCGGTCACGTCTCGCCCGCGCCCTCGACGCCGCCGGGCGCCCGGCGAGCGGTGCTCGGCTGCTGGCGGTCAGCAAGACCAAGCCAGCGGCGATGGTGCGCGACGCCTGGCACCACGGCCAGCGCGCCTTCGGCGAGAATTACCTGCAGGAGGCGCTCGACAAGCAGCACGCGCTTTCGGACCTCGACGACATCGAGTGGCATTTCATCGGTCCGCTGCAGTCGAACAAGACCCGCGCGGTGGCCGAGCACTTCGCCTGGATGCACAGCGTCGAGCGCGAAAAGATCGCCCGGCGCCTGAGCGAGCAGCGCCCCGCGCACCTGCCGCCGCTCAACGTCTGCCTGCAGGTCAACATCAGCCGCGAGCCGAGCAAGTCCGGCGTCGCCCCCGAGCAGACGCTGGCGCTGGCTCGCGAGGTCGCCACGCTCCCGGGGCTCGCGCTG
>NZ_JAMZBD010000502.1:0-2211 GCF_024158685.1 Halomonas sp. 707D4
GGGTCGCGGGGGGCGTCTCGGTGGTCACGTTGGGCTCAGCTTCCTTCCAGAAAGAAAAAATTCGGCCCACCTGGAAAAGTGGGCCGAACAGTATAGCGCCTTCGCCATTGATTGGGCCAACCAGGGCGGGGTCGTCTACTTGACGTTCTGCTCCTGATCGCGAAGCTCCCGGCGCAGCACCTTGCCGACATTGGTCTTGGGCAGCTCGTCACGAAACTCGACGTGCTTGGGCACCTTGTAACCGGTCAGCTCCTTCTTGCACCAGGCACGCAGGGCCTCGGCGGTCAGCTCCTTGTTTTTCGAGACGACGAAGAGCTTGATCGCCTCGCCCGCCTCTTCGTCCGGCACCCCGACCACGGCCGCCTCGACCACGTCCGGGTGAGCGGCCACCACGTCCTCGATCTCGTTGGGGTAGACGTTGAATCCCGAGATCAGGATCATGTCCTTCTTGCGATCGACGATGCGGATGTAGCCATCCTCCTGCAGCACGGCGATGTCGCCGGTGTGGAACCAGCCGCCGTCATCGATCGCCTTGCGCGTCTCCTCGTCCTGGTTCCAGTACCCCTTCATCACCTGCGGGCCCTTGACGCAGAGCTCACCGGGCTCGCCCAGCGCCACGTCCGCACCGTCGGCATCCACCACCTTCACCGAGGTGCCGGCCACGGGCTTGCCGATGGTGCCGAGCTGGATGGCATCGGCGGGATTGAAGCTCACCACCGGCGAGGTCTCGGTCAGGCCGTACCCTTCCGCCACCGGGCAGCCGGTCACCTCTTCCCAGCGCTTGGCGATAGGCTTGGTGAGCGCCATGCCGCCGGAAATGGTGAGCTTGAGCTTGGAGAAATCGAGCGCCTTGAAGTCGTCGCGCTGGCACAGCGCGTTGAACAGCGTGTTGAGACCGATGAAGGCGGTGAAGGGCAGCTTCTTGAGCTCCTTGACGAAGCCCGGCAGGTCACGCGGGTTGGTGATCAGCACCGAGTGGTTGCCGGTTTCCATCAAAAACAGGCAGTTCACCGTGAAGGTATAGATGTGGTACACCGGCAGCGGCGCGATCACGAGCTCGCTGCCGTTTTTCAAATGCTGGCCAATGGCGAGCCGCGCCTGGAGCATGTTGGCGATCAGGTTGGTATGGGTGAGCATCGCCCCCTTGGGTCGCCCGGTGGTTCCGCCGGTGTACTGCAGCGCGGCCACGTCCTCGCGGTCGCGCTTGACCGGGGTGAAGCGCTGGCGGGCGCCGGCCTTGAGCACCTGGCGAAAGCCGATCGCCCCGGGCAGGCGGTAGGTCGGCACCATCTTCTTGACGTACTTGACCGCCGCGTTGATCACCCAGCGCTTGGGCACGTCGTGCAGGTCGGCGAGCTCGGTCACCACCACGTGCTCGAGGTCGGTCTGGTCGAGCACCTTGTCGAGCTTGTGCGCCATGTTGGCGAGAATCACGATCGCCTTGGCGCCGGAATCCTTGAACTGGTGGGCCATTTCGCGCTCGGTGTAGAGCGGGTTGGTGTTGACCACCACCAGCCCTGCGCGCAGCGCACCGAACACCGCCACGGGGAACTGCAGCACGTTGGGCAGCTGAATGGCGATTCGGTCGCCGGGCACGAGGGTGGTGTCGTGTTGCAACCAGGCGGCGAACCGGGCCGAGTAGTGGTCCAGGTCGTCGAAGGTGAGGGTCTTGCCCATGCAGCTGAAGGCGGGCTTGTCGCCGAAACGCTCGACGGCGTGGTGAAAGACATCCGTGACTGAATCGTACTGATCCAACCCTTCAAGCGCTGCGCCTTGCAGCATGGGGGCATCGGCGTGTTCGCTCATGGGCAATCTCCGCTATCCGTGTCGATAAGTGGACCGACCTTGTTTTTATGATGAAGCCAAATGACGCGTTACCGGGTCGCGCGTGGCAAGCATTCAAGATATACGAGGGGTGCCATGCTGTAAAACGGCTGCTTGAAACCACTGTTTCAACGTAGCCGCTAAAACGCCCGACCGCCGGTATGGGGTCAGTATGGTCCGTAACGCGCGCGAATGCTTCCCTGCTGCCAGACCAGCAGCTCGCCGGGCGCCATGGCGCTCCAGCGTTCATTGTGGGTCAAGGGCGCGGTGGCGATCACCGAGACCACATCGCAGGGCGTGGTGTGCTCGCTGAAATTGACCGTCATGTCCGCATCGGCGAGCTCGGCCTCGCCGAAGGGCGCCTGGCGGGTGATGTGCACGAGCTTG
>NZ_JAMZBD010000503.1:0-2199 GCF_024158685.1 Halomonas sp. 707D4
CCACTGGCCTGCCAGAGCGCCATCGACAGCCTCGAGACGGCGGGCTTCACCCGCCAGTACGTGGACGCCCTGGACGTCGCCAGTTTCGAGGCGCCCGCCCAGTGGAATGAGTAGCCCGCCAGCGCAACAGTAAAGCGGCAAGCAATACGAATACGCGGAACCGGAACAGGAGCAGTGACAATGGGCCAGAAATTCGTACTCGTAGGCGATATGGGAACCGACCACGATGGCTTTCCCCCGACGCCTGTCACCGCCGGTAGCGCCACGGTGATCATGGATGGCAAACCGATGGCCCGCGTGGGCGACCCGTTGGAGCCCCACGACAAGCCCAATCATCCCAAGCACCCACGCGCGATTGCCCAAGGTTCCGGCACGATTCTGATCGACGGCAAACCAGCGGCGTTGACGGGCCATGCGGTTGATTGTGGCGGCGTGGTCATTGGTTCTGGCTCTGGAGAAGGAGGTAGCACCATAACGGGAGGTCATATCGCCTCCAGCGCTCTTTCTTCGGTAGCTGCCGGAATGGTAAACACCAATGGCACTCACGAAGCATCGAGTGAACCCTCTGAATCGTCATCCTTGAGTTCGCAGGGGGAAAATTGGTTGAAAGGGGGCGAGGAGTTGCGCCTGCAACCTTACGATGATCAAACAGGTCGTCCAATAGAGCGATGGGTACCGGGTGCAACGATTGGATATGGCCATTTAATTTCCCGTCAGGAGTGGCCGACTTACAAGGATGGTATTACTCGAGAACAAGCCGAGCAGGTATTTCAGGACGATATTTCGCCTTTTATCGACGCTGTCAACCGTGCCATAAAAGTGCCTCTTGAAGAGCATCAAGCAGATGCAGCCTACATACTTGCCTATAACATCGGTATTGGAGGTTTTAATTCTTCATCTGTCGCAAAGCTGCTGAATGATCCTGAAGCGCAGACTCCTTACGCATCACTTGAAGATGCCTGGAAAGCATGGAATATCTCTAACGGTCAGGTTAACCAAGGTCTTATCAATCGTAGAAAAGCCGAATGGGATATGTTCTCGAAAGGAGTGTATGAAACATGGTAAATCTGACTGCTTTCTCCTTTTTGTTATTTTGGTTATTACCCATTGCCTCTACGCAGGCTAAAAATGTCGATGAGAGCGTGCTAATTGACTCCGTTTATGGTCTGTATGAGGTACATCTCATAGAGCGCTATCGCGGTGGATTGACCACCCGTGAAGAAGCTTTTCTACGTCAGGACTCTAGAATTTCCGTACAGGAAGATGTCTTTACTTTCTGGAACGATGACGTGTGTGAGAATCCACATTATGCCATCGAAAATCATTACGTGAATGAAATAGAGGGTGAGGTTTCAAGCAGCAGTGAGAGGTATGGTAATTTTTATGGCTATGGTGAAGACCGTAACGTTATAAATGAGTTGAGCGTAGCCTGTCATGAAAACGATGATGCTACGTACTCCTTCGAAATAGTTAACGGTGAGTTATGGCTGTTTTTGGATGGATGGTTTTATCAGTTGCAACGGACAGCCGTCAGGTGAAAGCGGCAGTACCCATGACAATACAAGCATCCATTGAAAACAGAGGCATAGTCGTATGAAAAATGTAAAATTTACGCTCACTATTCCCGGCGTCGATGACGTCGCGGTGGTCGACTTCACCCACCGCGAGGCGCTCTCCGAACCCTTCGCGCTGACCGCCACGCTCGCCAGCCGCGATGGCGGCCTGGACGCCGCCGAGCTGCTCGACCGCGAGGCCACGCTGACCATCTGGCAGGATGGTGAAGCGCTTCGCCAGGTGCACGGTATCGTCAGCGAATTTGGTCGAGGCGACCGGGGCCACCGGCGCACCTTCTATACCCTCACGCTGCGCCCGGCGCTGTGGCGCACGTCGCTGCGCCACAACTCGCGCATCTTCCAGAAGGTCGACCCGCTGACCATCATCAATACCCTTCTCGACGAGCGCGGTATTGCCGACGTGGCCTTTGCCGTCACCCGCGAACTGCCGGAGCGCGAGTACTGCGTGCAGTACCGCGAGACCGATCTGGCCTTCATCGAGCGCCTGGCCGCCGAAGAGGGCCTGTTCTACTTGCACGAGTTCGAGGAGAGCGCCCACCGGCTGGTATTTGCCGATGACCCTCAGGTGCTGGCGAATCAGGGTGAGCGAACCTACCACAGCCGCGCCGGCGGCACTGCGCCCACG
>NZ_JAMZBD010000504.1:0-2182 GCF_024158685.1 Halomonas sp. 707D4
ACCGGGTAGAGGGCGAAGACCCCGCCGCCGAGCAGGAACAGCAGCACCGCCAGCATCCCGAAGGAGAGCGGCAGCGTCAGCATGGCCGCCGAGATCACGATGCAGAAGGCGCTGATGCCGATCAGCACCATCTGGCGGTCGTGGCGGTCGGACCAGCGCCCGATCGGGTACTGCAGCAGCATCGCGCCGAGGATCACCACGGCCATCATCTGCCCCACCTGGTTGACGCTCATGCCGATGCGCTGCAGATAGAGCGGCAGCAGCGAGTAGGCAGCGGCGACCACCATGCCGGAACCGAGGCTTCCAATCACCCCGGTAGGCGTCATGGTGATCAACCGGTGCGGCGGCAAGGGCTCGGCGTGCTCGAGCAGCGGCGACACGCGGGGAATCATCGCCATCGGCAGCACGGAGAGCGAGGCCAGCAGGCCGACCACCATGAACGGTGCGGTCGCGCCCATGGCATCGACCGCGCCCAGCAGCAGCTGGCCGAGCACCCCGGCGGCGTAGAGCGCGATCATGTAGAGCGCCAGCAGCCGGCCGCGCACCTTCTGGTCGCCGGCGGTCAGAAGCCAGCTCTCGATGACCAGGTAAACGCCGACCGTCGCCCAGCCGCCGATCAGGCGCAGCGCGAACCACGCCCAGGGGTCGAAGAACAGCCCCTGCAGCAGCACCGTGACCGCCACCAGCGAGGCGAAGCTTCCGTAGGCGCGAATGTGGCCGATGCGCAGCAGCAGGCGGTCGTTGACCATCGCCCCGAGCGCCAGGCCGATGAAGTAGGCCGATGAGACGACCCCGATCAGCGTGGCGGACTCACCGGCGGCGTCCAGGCGCAGGGTGATCAGCGTGGCCAGAAAGCCGTTGCCGATGCCGAGAATGAAAAGCCCCAATAACGGCGCGAGCGCCATAGCCAAGAGTTGCCGCGACATGCCTACCTCACCTTTAACCGCCGATGGTTGAAACGAACGCCACACCGTTTTTAATGCCGGCACAGCTTCGAGGCAACCAAACGGGCGCGCAATTATTGCGCCCGGCGCCCCAAAGTCAACGCTTTTCGCCCAGGCGCCCCGGCACTTGGTGTTTTCGTCATCCAAAGCGTCCCTGGACAGCAATATCCTCTAGCGCGAGCGGCACGATTAACTGACACGCGGTGACCCGCTTGGCGTATCATCGAGGTTTTCGAAGAACGCCGATACAAAGGATCACGCATGCTCTCAGGCCTGGACCATCTCGTTGTAACCGTGACCGACATGGGGCGCGCCGTGGATTTCTACTCCCGCGTGCTGGGGCTGGACGTTCGCTACCGTGACGCCCAGCGGGTGGACCTCATGCTCGGCGACACCGCCCTTCGTCTGCACCAGACCGATACCGACATCGCGCCGGTCTCCGCCACCCCGACGCCGGGCAGTCTCGATCTCTGCCTGCGCTGCCAGCTGCCGCTGGCGGAGTTTCTGACCCACCTCGAAGCGCTGGCAGTGCCCGTCGAGCTCGGCCCGGTCGAGCGCCAGGGCGCCACGGGGCCGATCGAATCGCTCTACCTGCGCGACCCCGACGGCAATCTGCTGGAGATCTGCCGGCCGCTTTCGCGCTGAGCCTCGGGTGGTGCCATGGCCCGCGCGGCGCTATCATGGCCGCCTTCGACGCCGCCGCGGGCGGTCAACCTGCCAAAGGAGCGTGTATGCGCCACAACGCTGATGAAGCGCCCATCGAGGGTGAAATCGTGGACGAGCGCGTCGATGAACGCGCCCCGGCCACCGGCCCCGACACCACGGTGGCGCTGGTGGTCTACGCCCTTTTCCTGGCCAACTTCGTGACCGGTTTCACCATCATCGTCGGCGTGATCGTCTCTTACGTCTACCATGGCAACGGTCCACGCTGGCTCGACGAGCACTACCGCTACCAGATCCGCACCTTCTGGATCGGCCTGCTCTACTTGAGCATCGCGTCGCTGCTCACGCTCGTGCTGATCGGTTTCCCGCTGCTGCTGGCGCTGGCGGTGTGGTTCATCGTGCGCTGCGTCAAGGGCTTCAAGGGCATTCAGGAGAAGCGCGCGCCGAGCAACGTGGATAGCTGGTTGCTGTAAGCCATGGCCGGTTCTCGTACCTCTCGACTGCAAAGCTTCCAGGCGCGCGCCATCGGCGCGCTGTGGCGGTGTCTTTCCGGCTGGTCGCTGAAGGCGCTGTGG
>NZ_JAMZBD010000505.1:0-2167 GCF_024158685.1 Halomonas sp. 707D4
CCGCCGCGGCTGCGGTGCTCAAAGGCTCCATCGTCCAGCAGGTGGCGGGGCTTGCGCCCGCGGCCTGCCAGCGCGTTCGCATCGGCCACGCCAGTGGCGTGATCGACGTGATGGTTCGCACCACCCCGGGAGCGACGCCTGCGCTGGTCTCCGCCACCCTCGGGCGTACTTCCCGTCTTCTCATGGAAGGGACGGTCCACGTTCCTTCGTTTCCAACCGCTTGCCCCGCCAACGAGGAAAGCTGATCATGTTCGATACTACCCACATCGCCCGCCAGGACGATATCCAGCGCTTCGACACCGAAGATCGTTTGAGCCGAATCCTTGTTCACAAGGGGATCGTCTACATCAGCGGTACGCTGGCCGAGGATTCCAGCGGCACGGTCGAGGAGCAGACGCAGAACATCCTGACGCGCATCGACGGCTGGCTCGAGCAGGCGGGCTCGCACAAGACGCGCATTCTGACCGCCACCGTCTGGCTCAAGGACGTCGAGCATGCGCCGCGCATGAACAGCGTCTGGAATGCCTGGATGCCCAAAGGCTACGCGCCTTCGCGCTCCTGCATCGAATCGACGCCCGGGCGTTCTCAGTTCGCCGTCGAGATCGCGCTGCAGGCGGCGGTGATCTAACGAGCGACCGCCATTGCCTTGAACCAGGGCGCCCGGGCGACGACGTACGCCCGGGCGCCTTTTACATGGAGAAGCCCATGAACGACATCGAGTTTAGAGCCGCCCGCCGCGACGACGTTGCCGGTATCGTCGCCCTGCTGGCCGACGACGTGCTGGGACGCCAGCGCGAGGATGCGACGAGCCCCCTGAACGAGCGCTACACAGCGGCCTTCGATGCCATCGATGCCGACCCCCATCAGCTGCAGCTCGTGGCACTGGCGGACGGGGAGGTCGTCGGCACGCTGCAGCTCACCTTCATTCCCGGGCTTGCGCGCCTGGGCGCCTGGCGCGGGCAGATCGAAGGCGTGCGCATCGCCTCGACCCACCGAAGCGCCGGCCTTGGCCAGGCGATGTTCCAGCGGGCGATCGACGAGTGTCGCCAGCGCGGGTGCGAGCTGGTTCAGTTGACCACCGATATCGAACGCCCCGATGCTCAGCGCTTCTACGAGCGGCTGGGCTTCAGGAACACCCATCTGGGCTACAAGCTCACGCTGTGACGCTTTCGTGCGGGGGCGCTCGCCATCCGCTGATCGACACTATCGAGCAGAGTAAAAGGACATTCAGGGCATGATGGCAGCACGCACGCCTTATCGTGATCACGACGTGTGGCACTTTCCGGTTCATTACATGCGCGGCGGGACCTCCACGGGCGCCATCCTGTGGGAGAAAATCGCCCCTCGCGACGTGGCGCTGCGCGAAGAGCTGTTGCGCCACCTGATGGGCGTTCCACTCGCGGGTGAGTGCCCGGGCAACACCCAGACCACGGGGCTGGGTCGCGGGCCCGCGACGAGCAACAAGGTCTTTTTCGCCGATATCGAGCGCACCGCTTCCGGCGAGCGGCTGGTCAGCACGCTGGCACAGCTCGCGGCCACCCATGACCGCATCGACTGGAGCGTCAACTGCGGCAACATGTCTTCCGCCCTGCAACTCTGGGCGCTGGAGACCGGGCTGGTGGCCAGAAGCGACGACGAGACCCAGCATCTGACGATCTTCAATACCAATACCGGCGTCGTCACCCATTCGCGCATGACGACCACGGCCCAGGGCTTCGCCATGGCGCCGATTCCGGGTGTCATGGGCGCGCATCCCGCTGTCGAGCTGTTTCTTCAGGCGCCCGTGGGGGCCAAGACCGGCGCTCTGCTGCCGACGGGCAGCGCCGTGGACACGATCGAAGGCATCGACGTGAGCTGCGTCGACGTGGCCGTGCCGATGGTCATCGTCAGCGCCGCCGACCTGGGCAAGACGGGGTACGAGAGCGTGGCGCAGCTGAGTGCCGACACGGTGTTCATGGAGCGCTTGAAGAGGGTCTGGGTCGCGGCGGGGGAAAAAATGCGGCTGCGCCACGCCGATGGCCGGCTCATGTCGCAAGAGGAGATCGCGCGAAGCGAAACGGTGCCCAAGGTCTGCCTGATCGCAGAGGCGCGCCAGGGCGGCGATCTGTGCGTGCGCTACCTGACCCCCCAGACGCTGCACGGCTCGCTCGCCGTCTCCGGCGGCTGC
>NZ_JAMZBD010000506.1:0-2165 GCF_024158685.1 Halomonas sp. 707D4
GCGAATGTCCGTACCCTGGGGGAGCTCGTAGTTGACGAAGAAGATCGGCGTGCTCGAATCCGGAAAGAACGACTGCGGCACCAGCGTGAAGGCCCACATGCAGACTCCGGTGATCACCACCAGGGCCGCCACGGTGAGCATGCGAATGCGCAGCGCCCCGAGCAGCAGCTTGCGGTAGATCCGGTAGACGAGGCCGCCGTAGCCGTCCTCCTTTCGATCATCGCCGTCGCGCTCGGTGTTTTCGCTCTCGCGTTCGCTCTCTTCCTTGTCCTCCCCGTCCTCCTCGCCTTTCTTGCGCAGCAGGTAGTAGCCGAATAGCGGCGTGACGGTTAGCGCCAGCAGCCAGCTCAGCATCAGTGACACCAGGATCACCACGAACAGCGAGAACATGAACTCGCCGGTCACGTCATCGGAAAGCCCGATGCCGGCAAACGCCATGATGCCGATCAGCGTGGCACCGAACAGCGGCATCTGGGCGCGCTTGGCCGCCGCACTCGCCGCGCGCTTGGCCTTCTGGCCGTCTCGAATGTTGGTCACCATGCCCTCGGCGACCACGATGGAGTTGTCGACCAGCATGCCCATGGCGATGATCAGCGCGCCGAGCGAAATACGCTCCATCTCGATGTTGAAAAGCCCCATCACGAACAGCGTGCCCAGCACCGTGAGCAGCAGGGTGCTGCCCACCACCACGCCGATCTTCCAGCCCATGATCAGGCACAGCACGCCGATCACGATCGCCACCGACATCGCCAGGTTGATCAGGAAGTCGTTGATCGCGTCGTTCACCACGTTGTGCTGCTCGTAGAGCGGGTGCAGCTCGACGCCGAGCGGAATGCGGCTTTGAAGCTCGTCCATCCGCGCCTCGACCGCCTCGCCGATCTCGATGATGTTGGCCGTGGCGACCCCGGCGATGCCCAGCGTGAAGGCAGACTCGCCGTTGTAGAGCACCGCGTGGTCGGGGATCTCGGTGGGGGCGCGGTAGACGGTGGCGATGTCCGCGAGCGCCACCTGCTCGGTGGTGCCGGGGCGGCCGATGCGGATCGACTCCAGAAGCGATGTGCTGTCGATGCTGGCGCGCGCCACGATGCGTACCTGGCGGTCGCCCACCCGCAGGGCCCCGGCGTCCTCCACCGCGTTCTCGGTCTGGATGGTGTTGATCACCTGGTCGATGGGGATGCCCAGCGTCGTCAGGCGCTCGTTGGCGATATCGATGTAGATGCTCTCCTCGCGCTCGCCAGCGGAGGTGACCCGCGCCACTCCGGGCACCGCCAGCAGCTCACGCTGCAGGAAGGTGGAGATGTCACGGATCTCGCGGGTGGTGAAGCCCTCGGCGGTCACCGCGTAGAAGAGTCCGTACACCTCGCCGAAGTCGTCGTTGACCTGGGAGCCGGCCACCCCCTGGGGCAGGTCCGCCTGGGCGTCGTTGACCTTGCGGCGCAGCTCGTCCCAGATCTGGGGCAGCTCGTCGCTGCCGTAGGTATCCGCGATCTCGACCTGGATCTCCGAGCGCCCGGGCAGCGACTTGGAATCCAGCACGTCGATCTGGGGCATCTCCTGAATCGCCCGCTCCAGGCGCTCGGTGACTTCCTCCTCGACCTCCTCGGCGGTGGCGCCGGGGTAGGGCGTGTTGACGATGGCGTAGGGAATGGTGAACGAGGGGTCCTCGAGCTTGCCGACGGTGTTGAACCCCCAGAGGCCGCCGAGCAGGCAGATCACCACGATCAGCCAGGTATTGATCGGCTTCTCGATCGAACGTTTGGCGATATCCATTGAGCCCCCTACAGCGCAGCGTCGAGCGGCTTGACGCGCATGCCGTCGCGCAGCCGGTGGGCGCCGGCGGCCACCACCTGGGCGCCGGCCTCGATACCTGCGGTGATCAGGACGCGATCTTCCAGCGTCTCGCCCACACTCACCGTGCGCGGGGTGACCACGCCGTCCTCCGGGTCGAACACCCAGACCCGGAAATCGCCCGCCTCGTCGTTGTCCAGAGCGCTGGCCGGCAGGGTGATCAGCGGGGTATCGACGGTCTCCTCGAGCTCGAGATGGACCGTGGCCGTGGTGCCGGGCAGGGCGATCAGCGCGGCCTCGTTCGCCGGCGCGAACTCGACCTCGTAGGTCTGGGCGACCTCGTCGGGTTCGGTGGCGTGCTCGCGGTACGCAAGCGG
>NZ_JAMZBD010000507.1:0-2162 GCF_024158685.1 Halomonas sp. 707D4
GCCGCCCACGGCGGCAGTCGCGCCGCGCTCACCGCGCGCTGGCGCCGGGTGGCGCGCATCGCCACCCACCCGGCACGGCGCCGCGAAGGGCTCGGGCGCGCGCTGATCGAAGCGGATATTCTCGACGCGCGCGCCCGGGGCATTGCGCTTTATGGCGCCACCTTCGGCGCCGAGGCGGCGCTTCTGGAATTCTGGCTGGCGCTTGGCTTTCTACCGGTGCGCCTTGGCGTCACCCGCGAACCCTCCACCGGCGAGTACGCGGTGATGGTCGCCCGCGCCCTCGATGACGAAGGCGAGCGCGTGCTGGCGGCGCTGCGAGGCGCCTTTGCCGCATCACTTTTGGGGCTTCTGGCCTTCGAGCTGGCGGCGCTGCCCGCCGGGGTGGTCCTGCGTCTGCTTGGCACGCTGCCACTGCGCGAGCCTGGCGCCCAAGAGCGCCAGGACATCATTGATGTCGCCTACGCCCACCGCGACCCGGCGCTCGCCCGCGCCGCCCTTGCCGCTCTGGCGCGCCGGGCGAGCGCGCTGGCGGTAAAAAAGGCACTTGCCCCGGAGGTCATCGGTCATCTCGAAACCCTGGCCGGCTGGGCGTTTCAGAACCGCGCGCCCCACCAGGCCCCGCGCGAGGCAAACCGGGCGCTGCGCCAGGCGGCGCGCGCGGTGGCCGAGGCCACGCTTTCCCCCTTCGAGCCCGAGCGGTAGAGTAGGGCGGTTACGGATCAAGAAGAGCTCACATGAACGCACACCTGGATACGCTGGAACCCACGCGGGTATGGCGCCACTTTCGCACCCTGTGTAATACGCCCCGGCCCTCGGGCCATGAAGCCGCGCTGGTCGAGAAGCTCGAAACCTGGGCCGATGGGCTGGGCCTTGCCCACGATCGCGACGACTTTGGCAACCTGCGCATCAAGAAACCCGCGAGCCCCGGCGGTGAAGGTGCCCCCGGCGTGATTCTCCAGGGCCATCTGGACATGGTCGCCCAGGCCAACGCCGACACGCCGTTCGATTTCGAGCGCGATTTGATCCGCACCTACGTGAAGGATGGCTGGCTGCACGCCGACGGCACCACGCTCGGCGCCGACAACGGCATGGGCGTGGCGGCGATTCTCGCCGTGCTCGAGGACGACACCCTGACCCACGGCCCGCTGGAGGCGCTGTTCACCTTGGAGGAGGAGACCTCCATGGGCGGGGCGCTGGGGCTTGCCGAGAACTGGCTCGAGGGCTCGCTGCTGCTGAATCTGGATAGCGAAGACCGCGGCGAGGTCTACATCGGCTGCGCCGGCGGGGCGGACGTGCTGGTGGACGCCCAGCTTCCCGGCAAGGCGCTTGGCGACGACGAGGTCGTGATCGAGCTCGCCCTGACCGGGCTCAAGGGCGGCCACTCCGGGGTGGATATCCACCAGCCCCTGGGCAACGCCAACCGCCTGCTGGTGCGGGCGCTGCGCACACTGGACATTCTCGATGCGCGGCTGATCGACTACCAGGGCGGCACGCTGAGAAACGCCATCCCCCGCGAGGCCTTCGCTCGGCTGGCGCTGCCCGCCGATGACGTCGATACCGCCTTCGAGAAGATCGAACGGCTCGAAGGCGTGCTGAAGGCGGAGCTCGGCAGCGGCGACCCGGGACTGTCGCTCAAGGCGCGCCACCTCGAGACCGCCCTCGATGCGGAGCCCTTGACCCGTGACGCCAGCGCCATGCTGATCGCCGCACTGCTGGCCGCACCCTGCGGTGTGGAGCGCATGAGCGCCGATGTCGAGGGCGTGGTGGAAACCTCCAACAACCTGGGCGTACTGCGCCTGGTGGACGGGCGCTTTCACCTCTGCGCCCTGGTGCGCTCGCTGCACGACAGCGCGACGCAAGCGCTCGCCGACCGGTTCAGCGCGCTGTTCGGCCTGATGGGCGCGCGGGTCAAGGTGGAAAACGGCTACCCGGGCTGGGCGCCGAACCCGCAAAGTGCCCTGCTTTCGACGTTCAAGGCGCAGCATGCGGCGCTTCTGGGCAAGGAGCCTGCGGTCAAGGTGATCCATGCCGGGCTCGAATGCGGGATTCTCGGCGCCAAGTACCCTGAGCTCGACATGATCTCCTTCGGCCCCCTGATTCGTGGCGCCCACTCGCCCAACGAACGGGTCGAGCTCGACTCGGTCACCGAGTTCTGGGCGATG
>NZ_JAMZBD010000508.1:0-2159 GCF_024158685.1 Halomonas sp. 707D4
CCACTGCTGGGTGACGCTGCCGTTGTCACCGCTCAGGCGCACCTCCACCCGGGCCTGGTTGAGGGGCTCGGGCAGGTGCAGCTGAAAGCGCGTGATCCATTTCTCGCAGGCCAGCACCATGATCGGGCGCGGCGGGGTGGTCCCGAGCGCCGGCACGCTGATCAGGATGTCGTCCTGGGTCTGGTTGGCGATCAGCCCCATGTCGCCCTCCTCGCGACCGGCCTCCTGGCGCTCGATGGCGTACCAGAGCGCGGGCAGCTCGTCCGGCGCCTCGGAGGGCGCGGCGTCGAGAAACAGCGCGTCGTAGCAGTTCAGGCGCTCCAGGCGCGAGCCCTCCTGGGCGCAGCCGCGCGCCTCCTCCAGCAGCGCGTCCGGCTGCTGGGCAGTGGCGAGGCTCGTCAGGCCCAGGGTCAACAGCGCGCCACACAGCCAGCGGCGTTTTGCAAACGTCACGTTCATTTGGTATCCAGCTCCAGTAGCTGACATTTATGCGCCAGCGTGCGCTTGGGCAGTCCCAGGCTCTGCGCCGCCTGGGCGCGGTTGCCGCCGAAGCGCTGCAGCCGCTGGCGAATGATCGAGGATTCGATCTCGCGCAGGGCCTGGCGAAGATCGTCGATTTCGTTGGGCACCATCGCCCCGGCCTCGCCCGCCGTGTCGTTTTCGGATGTCGCGGCCGACGGCCTCTCGAGCGGCTGCTCGAAGGGCAGGTGATCGACGCCGATGTCCGCGCCGGGAGGCGTCATGGCACAGGCGTAGTCGATCACGTTCTTGAGCTCGCGCACGTTGCCCGGGTAGTCACGCCGGTAAAGAAGCCGCAGCGCCGCCGGGGTGATCCCCATGTCGCCGCGCTCTTCACGGGCGCAGAAGTCGCCGATGAAGGCCTGGGCGAGAATCTCGATGTCGTCGCGCCGCTCGGCGAGCGGTGCCAGGGTGATCGGGAACTGTCCCAGGCGGTAGTAGAGATCCGCCCGGAAACGCTGCTCCTTGATCTGCTCGCGAAGCGGCTGGTGGGTGGCGGCCACCACGCGAAGATCCGCGCAGCGCTCGTCGCTGGCGCCGAGGGGCCGGTAGCGGCCGCTCTCCAGCACGCGCAGGAGCTTGGCCTGGAGCGCCAGCGGCATGTCGCCGATCTCGTCGAGAAACAGCGTGCCGCCGTGGGCCTTGGCGATCAGCCCTTCGCGGTTCTGGTCTGCCCCGGAGAACGCTCCCTTGACGTGGCCAAACAGCTCCGACTCCAGCAGCGTCTCGGGGATCGCCGCGCAGTTGATCGCCATGAACGGCGCCTGGGCGCGAGCCGAGAGCTCGTGGATCGCCTGGGCCACGCGATCCTTGCCGGTACCGGTCTCGCCTTGCAGCAGTACCGCCAGGTTGGTCTCGGCGGCGCGCACCACGTGGCTTCGCAGCGTCTGCATGGCGCTCGAGCGCCCCAGCAGACGCGTGCCCAGGCGATCCGCCAGGGCCTGGCGACGGGCGCCGTCGTTGAGCTTGGAGAGCGACTCCTCGAGCACCCGGGAGCGCTGGCGCTCGCCGTGCTCGCGGGCCAGCCGCGCCCACAGCCGGCACAACAGCGCCTCGAAGGCGACCATGCCGGGGGCGTCGAACAGCGTCTCGAACAGCGCCGGGTCGCCGGCCAGCAGCAGCACGCCGAGCCACTCGCGCCGGCCGTCCGGTGCCCGCAGCGGGCGCAGCTGCAGGCGCTGGCGCGCACCCAGTGACGCGATCTGCGCCTGGAACCCGTCGTGGTCCAGGCGCAGGCGGGCCTCCGTCACGGTCAGGCCGAGCGTCTTGTCGCTGCGAATCACATGGGCGTAGGGGTGGCTGAAATCGGCGCAGTCGAAACGCTCTGACGCATCGTCGCGCCCCACCCAGCGCCCGCTGCCGTCGATGTACAGGCACTCCACCATCGCAAGCCCCAGCTGGCGGCGCAGAAGCTCGGCCGCCTGGCGGCGCAGCGCCTCGAGCGAGGCGCTCTCCACCAGCGTCAGTGCCAGCGGCATCGCCGCCAGCGCCGGCGCCGGCGCCGGCAGGTCGTTCGAGGAGCGGGCGACGAGCGTCATGGCGTCACGAGACCTCCGCGTCGAAGGTCTTGCGTTCGGCGTCGACGCCGAGCACCACCCGCGATACCGTCTCGCGGCGGGCCATGCGCTCCAGAAGCGCCC
>NZ_JAMZBD010000509.1:0-2153 GCF_024158685.1 Halomonas sp. 707D4
GCTCGACAGCGAACTTGGCGATGTGCCGCCCGCCGTATCCCTCCACCTTGGTGAGATCACGACCGCCGTGGCGCTGGCGTATCTCGACTTCAGGCTGCCGGAAGTGGCCTGGCACTGTGCCTATCCTAAGCTCGAGACCTGGCAGGTAGGCATCGAGGCACGCGCAAGCTTTCAGCAGACGGCCTTCACCTAGCGGTTTGGAGGCGCGCAGCCCCTCGGTCGCCAAGGCCGCCCGCACTGAGTATCATCACCCGCTCATTTACTACAGAAGCTCTGAACCATGTCTTGCCCGCCATGCCCCCGCTGTCAGTCGGAATTCGTCTATCAGGACCAACGCCTGTTCATCTGCCCCGAATGCGCCCACGAGTGGGACCCCGACGAGCTCGCCGCCGAAGAGGCCGTGAACGTGCTGGATGCCCACGGCACGCCGCTGGCCGAAGGCGACAAGGTCACGCTGATCAAGGATCTCAAGGTCAGGGGCAGCTCGCAGGTGCTCAAGATCGGCACCCGGGCCGTCATCAAGCGGCTCAAGGAGGGCAAGGACCACCAGCTGGACTGCAAGGTGGACGGTGCCGGTGACATGATGGTCACGGCCCAGTTCGTGAAGAAAGCCTGACGCGGCCTGTCTGCGTCCGCTCGCGCACGATGCCGGGTCAGTCGCTATCGGATTCCTTCTCTTCCGCCTCGATCTGCCCACGCCCCTGAAGCCAGTGCATCACGCCCCAGCAGATCGCGGCCCAGCTGGCGCCGGCGGTCCAGCCGGCCAGTACGTCAGTGGGCCAGTGGACGCCGAGATAGACGCGGCTCACGCCCACCAGCAGGGTCAGCAGTATCGCCAGTAACAGCAGATAAGCCTTCAACCGCAGCGCGGGCTGGATGCGGATGAGGAGTGCGGCGAGCGTGAGATAAGTCACGGCGGACATCATGGAATGGCCGCTGGGAAAGCTCGCGGTGTAGACCATGGCTTCGTGGGGCACGAGATCCGGCCGGGGGCGATCAAAGCCCAGCTTCATCACGGTGCTGAGCAGGATGCCGCCGGGCACCGCCACCAGCGCAAACAGGGCGGCGCGAAAGTGCCTGGCGAGCAGCAGATACCCTAGCGCCCCCAGCGTGATCAGCACCAGCACGCCGACCCCGCCCAGCGCCGTGAAGTCCCGGCCCATCTCCTCGACCCAGCCCGGGCCGATCGGGTCGTTGAGGTCCGCGGGGTTGCGAAGGGCGAGCAGCAGGCGCTCGTCGAAGCTCTGGGTGTCGCCCTCGATGACTTCACCGGCCAGGGCGATGAAGCCCCAGATGCCGCCGGAGATGATCGCCAGGCACAGCAGCAGGGCGAGTTCGTGGCGGCCCAGGCGCGTCAGCTGGGCAAAGGCCTTGCTTCCCATGCGGCCCACTTTCTTGTAGTGCTTCATTGGCAAGTCCCTTGCGTTGTTTGAAACGATTCTAGTGCGGCCTGGGCAGGGGGCCAGCCCTTCGTGTGTTCACCCTCCCTGTCACGCTCAAGTTCGCATCACTTCCCGCACCACCGCTTCGTTCAGGATGCCGCGCTTGGCTTCCACCACGGTGAGCCACGCGCGCGCGCGGGTGATGCCGGTGTAGACCAGTTCGCGTGTCAGAATCGGGTTGATCGTGGCGGGCAGCAGGAGCGCAGTGTGCACGAACTCGGAGCCCTGGGATTTGTGCACGGTCATGGCGAACACGGTTTCCACCGCGTGCAGGCGCGAGGGCAGTACCCAGCGGATGGGCTTTTGCGGGTCGCTGGTCGGAAAGGCGACGCGCAAAAGCGTCTGGTTGGGTGCGCGCGGGTCGGGCACGGCGAGCGTAATGCCGATGTCGCCGTTCATCAGTTTCAGCGCGTAGTCGTTCTGGGTGACCAGCACCGGGCGGCCCTCGTACCAGCCTTTTTCCAGCGTGACGTCGTTGGCCGCAAGCCATCCTTCACGGCGAAGCGTATGGGCGATTCGCGGGTTGAGGCCCTCCACGCCCCAGGGGCCCTTGCGCAGTGCGCAGAGTAGCTGAAAGCGGCTGTAGGCGGCGAGCACCTCGCCCGCCCAGGCATCGAACGCCTGGGGGTGGGTCTCGAACGCTTCGCCCTGGGGGCGCCGGGCTTGCAGCACGCTCAAGTAGTGGCGGTAGCCGGCGGGCTGGGCGATAGG
>NZ_JAMZBD010000510.1:0-2152 GCF_024158685.1 Halomonas sp. 707D4
GCCGCTCGACGCTACCCGCAGGCGGATCGCTACCGCCTCTGGCCGGGGCCGAACAGCAATAGCTTCATCGCCTGGATGGTGCGCGAGATAGAGGGGCTGGATGTGGCGCTTCCGGTCACGGCGGTGGGCAAGGATTACCTGTTCGGCGATTACTGGGCGCCGGTACCCAGCGGAACCGGCGTCCAGTTCTCGCTGGGCGGCGTGTTCGGGGTCATGTTCGCTTTCGAAGAGGGGGTCGAACTGAATCTTCTGGGGTTGAGCGTGGGTGTCGATGTACTGCGCCCGGCACTCAAGCTGCCCGGCATTGGGCGTGTCGGTATGGCGCGACCGGTAATCATTCGGGAATAGTCTCCTTGTCTTGCTTATTTGCAGATACTTTATAAGTGAATTAGTATTTGCAGATAGGCTACAGGAGTGGGTCGATGCAAACGGCCAATGAGTTGGTAACCGACAAGAGCACCGCTGCCGCCGGCTTGAAGGCGGCAGTACGCATTCTCGACAAGTGGCGGGCCAAGGGAGAGCAGGGCGAGGCGATCCTGCGCGTGTCGCACACCACCTATGCGCGCGCGCGCCGGGGTGATCTGGCCGAGATCAAGCTCGACGCCGACCAGCTCGCGCGCGTAAGCTATCTGCTCAACATTCATGCCGCGCTGCGCACCCTGTTCGAGAATCCCGAGAACGTCTACGGCTTCGTCACCATGGCGAACCACAATCCCTACTTCAACGGCCGCACGCCGCTCGAGGTGATCGGCGGCGGCGACTTCGCCGCGCTCTATGAAACCTTCAAGCGCATCGACAGCCTGCGAGGCGCGCAGTGGTAGCGCCGGACTCCCTGGCGACGCTTGAGCCCCGTCGGGTCGAGGGTTACCGGCTGATCAACAGCAAGTTTCCGCCCATTGCACTGTTCGACGACGTGGCGGATGCCGAAGAGTTCGAGGCACTCTATCAGTTGCAGGCGCTGACCAATCCGCGACTCAGAAACGAGCTCGGCGATCTGGCGTTGCTGCCGTATGAGGAGATTCCCTTTCGCATTCGCGGCTGCTCCTACGCCGCCGCGGCCTTTACCCACGTCAATCCGGATGGCTCACGTTTCAGCGATGGCAGCTTCGGCGTGCTCTATATCGCCGATACGCTCGCCACGGCCATCGCCGAGGTGAGTCATCATCAAAGCCGCTACTGGGAAAAGGTGGCGGGGCTTCGTTTCGAGCGCTTCGTGTTTCGCGGGCTGCGCTGCACGTTCGACGAGCGCGGGTGTCGCGATGCGCTTGCGCTCGAACATGACCATCCGATCTTCGCTGCGAACAGTTACACCGCCTCACGTGCGCTCGGTCACGCGCTGCGCCGAGCTCGAATGCCAGGACTTCGCTATCGTTCGGTGCGAAACGAAGGCGCCATCTGCTGGGCACTGATGACGCCGCGCCACGTGCAGGACGTGGTACAGACCACGCACATCGAGATGGTGTGGAATCAAGGCCTGACCCAGGTGAATCGGCTCTCCAACCTGACGCCGCGCTGAACGTCAGACGCTGTTCTCGTCGGTAAAGCGCTGCATGATGGCCAGCGTCTCGTCGCTGACGTGGTGCTCCATCCCTTCGGCATCGATACGCGCGGTGCTGTCCGGCACGCCGAGCGCGCGCAGGAAGTGCAGCACGATGTCATGGCGCCCGCGGGAGGTCTGGGCCATTTTGCGGCCTTCGTCGGTCAGAAACAGGGAGCGATAGGGTTGGCTGGTGACCAGGCCGAGCTCGTTGAGCCGGCGAATCATCTTCGATACGGTGGCCTGGCTCACCGCCATGCGATTGGCGATGTCCGCCGCGCGCGCCTCGCCCCGGTGATCCAGCAGGTCGCCGATCAGTTCGACGTAATCCTCGATCAGCTCGGTTTCATGAGCATTGCGTACCGTTTCGTATTGACGGGCGTGCTGGGCCACCGGCGGCAGGGCGTCGTGGCTGGGGCCGTCTCGAAACGGGCGCTGCGGCGTTGAATCATCACTCATGGGCTGGGCTTACTGGCAGTCGTGGAAACGTTCTCATCTAGCTAGCGTATCGCAAGCCGCATTGTTAGCCAAGGCTAAATTATCTGGCCACGCTCGCGCGAGAGCAAGCGTGGCCGACCTGCCTGGAAACTACCTAAAAACTACCTAAAAACTACC
>NZ_JAMZBD010000511.1:0-2143 GCF_024158685.1 Halomonas sp. 707D4
CAGAGCGGGCCCAGAGCGGCAAGCTGGTCGAGAAGCTGGCGCCGAACGCGTTGGCGAATCCGCAGACTCGCCTCGAACCCCAGCACCTCCTGCCCCCACTGCAGACCTGCACGCAGCACCACCAGCGCGACAAGCAACAAGAAGACCCCACTCAGCGACCCGAGCGACTGGCCCTGAACGATGAGCCGGTCGACCAGCCAGGCAACGCCCACCAGCAAGGCGGTGGTGCTCGCCCCGGCGAGCACCCCACAGACCGCCGCACCGGCCAGCCGCTTACGCTGCGTGCGCGCCAGTTCAGCGAGAAACTGGCGCGGCGTCGTGGGTGCGGGGTTGGACGTATCCCCCCTCATGAGATCAGTGGTACCCCTCGCCGATGCGAACCTTGCCGCGGAACACCCAGTAGGTCCAGGCGGTGTAGGTCAGCACGACCGGAATGACGAACAGCACGCCGATGAGCAGAAAGAGCTGGGATTCCGGCGCCGAGGCAGCGTCCCACAGGGTGTAGTTCGGCGGCACGATCACCGGCCACTTGCTGACGATCAACCCCAGATAGGTGAACACGTAAATGCCGATGGTGGCGACGAAGGGAATTCCCTCGCGACGGTTCTGGACGCTTCGGAACACCGCATAGGCACACAGCAGCGCGAGCACCGGGAAGATCCAGATGATCTTGAGGTTGCCGAACCAGCGCTCCCACACCAGGTTGTCGATGAACGGCGTCCAGAGGCTGATGATCGCGAACACCACCAGCACCGCACCCAGCAGCATGGGCGTGATCTTGTAGGCCCACGCCTGGATGTGCCCTTCGGTCTTGAGAATCAGCCAGGTCGCGCCCAGAAGCGCATAGCCCGCCATCAAGCCAAGGCCGGTGAGCATCGAGAACGGCGTCAGCCAGTCGAAGGCGCCGCCCACGTAGACGAAGTTCTCCACCGGGAACCCCTGGATATAGGCGCCGACCACCGCGCCCTGGGCAAAGGCCGCCACCGCGGAGCCGTAGCAGAAGGCCCGATTCCACCAGCGGCGGTTGCGCCGCGACTTGAAGCGGAACTCGAAGGCAATGCCGCGAAAAATCAGCCCGGCCAGCAGCAGGAAGACGCCGATGTAGAGCGCCGGCAGAAACACCGAGTAGACCAGCGGGAAGGCGCCCAGAAGCCCTGCCCCGCCGAGCACCAGCCAGGTCTCGTTGCCGTCCCAGATGGGCGCGACGGAGTTCATCATCACGTCGCGCGAGTCCTCGTCCGGGGCGAAGGGGAAAAGAATGCCTATCCCCAGGTCGAAGCCGTCCATCAGCACGTACATGATCACGCCAAAGCCGATGATCCCGGCCCAGATGATAGAGAGATCGAACATTTCCATGGTTAGCTCCTGACCGGCTCAACGTCATCATCAAAAGGAGTGTGCGCAGCGGACAGCGGGCGCTTGGGACGGTTGGCGTCCCGGTCGGTTTCCGCCTGGGCCTGGGCGGGCAGCATGCCGTTACGCACCACTCGAGTGAGATAGTAGATCCCCGAGTAGAACACCACGGCGTAGACCAGCACGTAACCGATCAGCGAGAAGAGTGCCACGGGCCCTGTCAGCGACGGCGTCAAGCCCTCGGCGTGGGTCATCATGCCGTAGACGAGCCAGGGCGCGCGGCCGGACTCGGTCACGATCCAGCCCGCCAGCACGGCGAGAAACGGCAGCGAGATCATGCCCACTAGGGTTTTCAGGAAAAGCTCGCTTTCGAAGACGCGACCGCGGCGGCGCAGCAGAAGTCCGGCGAACGATACCGCGATCATGACCAGGCCGATGCCGACCATGACGCGAAACGACCAGAATACCAGCGCCACCGGCGGCTGCTCTTCCGGCGCCGCTTCGCTGATGCCGGGAATCTCGCCGTCGAGCGAGTGGGTAAGGATGATGCTGGCCAGATGAGGAATGCCGATCGCGAAGCGGTTCTCCTGCGCCTGCTGATCCGGAATCGCGAACAGCAGAAGCGGTACGCTGCCGGAGGTTTCCCAGTGCCCTTCCATCGCCGCCACCTTGGTCGGCTGATGCTCGAGCGTGTTGAGACCATGGTAGTCGCCGATCACCGCCTGGGCGGGAGTGAGCACCATCAAGAGCCACAGACACATCGACAGCGCCCGACGATTGGCCGACACGT
>NZ_JAMZBD010000512.1:0-2131 GCF_024158685.1 Halomonas sp. 707D4
GCCAAGGACTACCTGCTGCTGCAATTCTTCATCGTGCGCGACGACCGCCTCGGGCGCGAGCTCGAGGCGCACCTGCTGCGCGCCGCAAAGCGCGGCGTGCGCATCTATTTTCTCTACGATGAGCTTGGCAGTCGCAAACTGCGCGACAACTACTTCAAGGAGCTGGCCGGGGCAGGGGCGGCGATCAGCCCGTTCGGCTCGTCACGAGGATTCAAGCACCGCTTCCAGCTCAATTTTCGCAATCATCGCAAGATCATGGTGATCGACGGCAAGAAAGGCTGGGTAGGGGGACTCAACGTCGGCGTGGAGTACCTGGGCGAGCATCCCCGTCACGGGCCCTGGCGCGATACCCACCTGAAGCTACAAGGCCCGGGCGTGCTGGGTCTGCAGGAAGCCTTCTGGGAAGATTGGCACTGGGCGACCGGCGAGGTGATCACCCTCAACTGGCACGCCGAGAACCATGCCCAGGAGGATCATCAGGTCGTTATCGTGCCCTCGGGGCCGGCGGACAAGCACGATACCGCAAGCCTGCTCGTCCAGCAGCTGATCCACAGCGCCGTGGACCGGCTGTGGGTGACGAGCCCCTATTTCGTGCCCGACCAGGGCGTGCAGGACGCACTGCGGCTTGCTGCCATGCGCGGGGTCGACGTACGGGTGATGATCCCCGAGCGGCCGGACCACCTGCTGGTGTTCTTGTCGGCCTTTTCGTTCTTGCCCGACATGCTGCGTGCCGGGGTAAAAATATACCGTTATCTTCCTGGATTTCTTCACCAAAAGGTCATGCTGATCGACTGCGACGCAGCGACCGTCGGAACGGTCAATCTCGACAACCGGTCGTTTCGCCTCAATTTCGAGGTCACCGCGTACATTCCGTCACCGGATTTCGCCGACAGCGTCGCCTGCATGCTGGAAAAGGACTTCGCGCGCTGCCGGCGGGTCACGATCGATGAAATCAACAGCCGGCCGCTCTGGAAGAAGGTCGTGTCCCGGGCCGCTTACCTGACCGCGCCCATTCAGTAGCCTGCAAGCCCCGTCGCCGGTATAAGGAGTTCCGGGTGAATCTAGAAACCAAATGGCTCGAGGATTTCGTCGCCCTCGCCAATACGCGCAGCTTCTCAGCGTCGGCTCGCCAGCGCCACGTCACCCAGCCGGCTTTCAGCCGGCGCATCCGAGCCCTCGAGCAGGCCCTCGACACGACCCTGGTGGATCGTTCGACCACGCCGATCGGGCTGACGGCGGAAGGGCAGCTCTTTCTGGTCACCGCACGCAACCTCGTCGATCAGTTGAACGAATCGATGAGTCATCTGCGCGGACTCTCAATCGCCAACGAGGCGCTCGACATCGTGGCGGCCCACTCGCTGGCCCTGAGCTTCTACCCACCCTGGATCTCGCGACTGCAAAAGGGGCTGGGGGAGCTTCCCACCCGGCTGGTGGCGATGAACGTGGGCGAGGCGATCCACGTGCTGCGCGAGGGCAACTGCGACCTGATGCTCGCCTACTACGACCCGTTCGCCACCATGCAGCTCGATACCAAGGTCTTCCCGTCGTTTTCCATCGGCAACGTCAAGATGCTGCCGGTATCGCTTGCCGATGCCGACGGCAAGCCGCTGTTCAGCCTGGACCAGTCGGAGCCCGTACCCTATCTCACCTACAGCCAGGGGGCCTTTCTGGGCCGCAGCGTGCACATGGTGCTCAAGAACGATCCACTGCGCCTCAAGCTGCGCACGGTCTACGAGACCGCCATGGCGGAAGGGCTCAAGGGCATGGTGATGCAGGGCGTGGGCATGGCCTGGATTCCCGATTTCTGCATTCGCGAGGAGCTCAAGAGCAAGCGGCTGGTGCGCGCCGGCGACGAGCGTCTGGACATTCCGCTCGAGATTCGCCTCTACCGCTGCTCGCTGGTTCACAAGCCCGGCGTCGAGCGGCTCTGGAAGCAGATGATGAAGTTGCCTCGGGACTTTCTACAGGCGTGAGCTAGCCGGTCCCGAAGTGAGCCGGCAGTCCCAGGAAATTCTGGATGATGAAGAAGTGATCCTCGAACAGGCTTTCCGGCTCGAGTTCGACGAGCCCCACCGTAGCTGGCGGGGTCGCACCCTGGCGGAAGCCTTCTACTTCGCCCTGCGCCCCGACC
>NZ_JAMZBD010000513.1:0-2129 GCF_024158685.1 Halomonas sp. 707D4
GAAGGGGCGCGAGCCGCGGGCGTCGCGCGGTCCATCCAGGCGCACTTGCGAGCGCCACTCTTTCGATGCCTGGGTGCCCGTGCCGTCGCCGGTGGCGCGCGTGACGGTGGCGCTGAGCTGCGGCGCCCGGGCTTCGCGCCACTCCCGAGCCAGCTCGTCACGGGAGGCGCTGGGGCGCGCTTCGCTGATCTCGCGGGCGATCTCGGTCGTGGTGCCTTCCCACTGGCCGCGCTGCAGGCGCGCCAGAAGCACGCCGTGCTCGGCCTGGTAGCGCTGGTCCGGCGGCAGCAGGGTCTCGGCCATCCGATAGGAGGTTTCGGCTTCGCGCGGCCAGCCCCGGTCGCGCTCGAGGTCGCCCTTGGTTATCCAAAGATACGGCTCGCCCGGGGCCTGGGCCTGGTAGCTCGCCAGCCGCTCGCTGGCCTCGTCCATCTGCCCGCGCCAGGCGGTCAGGAGGACATCGAGCATGAGAATCTTCTGGTAATTGGTGTTGTCGATCTGAACGGTGCGGGTGAAGTCCCAACGGTACTCCGGCTCCTTGCCAAGCCAGCTCTGCAGCAGCCGGTCGGCCTCCTTGAAACGCTGGGCGTCGGTGTAGCTGTAGAAGAGCCCTTCGTTGAGCGGGTCGTCCGGGTCCACGGCCATCTGCGGCGAGCGGCGGATCAGCTCGCGGTAGAGGGTGGCGGCTTCATCCGGGCGTCCCAGCCCGTTCAACGCCAGGGCGCGAGCGCGCAGCACGTAGTCGGGCAGGGCACCGTACTGAAGCTCGAGTCGCATCGACAGCGCCTCGGCCTCGCTGAAGCGGCGCAGCTCCGACAGCGCCACCACCTTGTCGTACTCGGCGCGGGTCTCGAGCTCGTCGGGCAGGCCCGGCGCGGCCAGCACCGAATCGAGCTGGGCCAGCCCGCTGGCCGTGCGGTTGGGCTGGTCGGTATGAATGCCCAGGCGGATATCGGTCACCGCCTCGTAGTAGGCAAGCCACAGCCGGTCGCTGGCCGCGAAGGTGTCCGGGTGTGCGAGCATCAGCTCACGCGCGGCGCTGCTGGCGCCGAGCCCCACTGCCAGGCGGTAGACCGCCTGGAGCTCGCCGGTGTTGTCGGTATCGCGCTCGACCAGCGCCTGGCGGGCGGCGAGCTCCTGTACCGGGTTCTGGGTCTGGGAGGCGAGATAGCCGCGCGCCTCGAGCCCCTGGGTGGTGCTGCCCGCAAGGCGCTCGTAGCGCTCTAGCGCGATACCGGCTTCGGTATAGCGCTGCTGGTCGGTGTAGACGAGCGCCTGGCCGAGCAGGGCCTGGGTGGCCTCCGGGTCGCGCTGCGCGAGCGCCTGATAGTAGACAAGCGCCTGATCGAAGGCCTGGACGCTTCTCGCCGCGCTCCCCAAGGTCTCGAGTTCGCCGGCCTGGTACTGCTCGACTCGGCAGCCGGTGCAGACATCGAGAGCCTGCTGGTAACGCTCGGCGCGCACCAGCAGCGCGATCAGATCCGCCCGCACACGCTCGTCGCCGGTCTGGGCGTAAAGGCGCTCGAGGCCCGCGATGGCCTCAGGAAGCGCCCCCTCGCGCGCTTCGCGTACCAGCGATTCGCGGGTCACGTCCGTGCTGCTCTGGGCCTGGGCCGCTCCAGCCACCAGGCTTGCGAGCAGGCTCAAGGGCCACAAAGGGCGAAGGCGATCATGCATGATGAGTGTCCTACACAGGCCGATGAAGTGACACTTGTGTAATTAAGTGTAACTTTTAGTGTATAGGAGTATCTGAAATGTAAAACTAGCCTAAAACGTGAACCTGATGACCAGCGAGGCCCCGCCCATATCACGTCCGCTTGCTACGCCCGACCTAGAAAAAGCGCATGACATTTCTCATCTTGCTTTCGGCGCCTGGCCTTGGCTTTCAAGCGCGTCGATCAGCTCGAGCGCGGCGTTGGAGAGCGTGCGGCGGGTATGCACCAGGTAGCCCAACGGGCGCTCGAGGGGGGGAGTATCAACCTCGAGCTCGATCAGCTCACCCTCCACCATGCCCTGGGGCAGCACGCTCCAGCCAAGGCCGACATTGCACAGCATCTTCAGCGTCTCGAGATAGTTGGTGGCAACGGACACCTGAAGCACCAGACCCGCCTGCTCGAAGCGGCGCTGGG
>NZ_JAMZBD010000514.1:0-2128 GCF_024158685.1 Halomonas sp. 707D4
GTGACGTGACGTGACGTGACGGGTCGGCCTCAGGCCGCCTCGGTGCGCCGGCTGGCGAGCTCCACCGCCTGGCTCAGCGCCTCGATCAGGCTGCGCTCGTCGGCGATGCCCTTGCCGGCGATGTCGAAGGCGGTGCCGTGATCCACCGAGGTGCGCACCACCGGGAGCCCCACGGTGACGTTGACGCCGGCTTCCAGGCCCATCACCTTCACCGGGCCGTGGCCCTGGTCGTGGTACATGGCGACAACGCAGTCGAAATCGCCCCGGCCGGCGCGGAAGAACAGGGTGTCCGCCGGCAGCGGCCCCTCGACGTCCCAGCCCCGGGCGCGCAGCGCCTCGATGGCGGGCACGATCTTCTCTTCCTCTTCGCCGTAGCCGAACAGGCCGTTCTCGCCGGCGTGGGGGTTGATGCCGCACACCGCGATGCGCGGGTGGTCGTTGCCGGCCCGGGCCAGGGTCTCGTGGGCGCGTTCGATGGTACGCGTCACCAGCCCCGGGTTGATCCGCGCGATGGCGTCGATGATGCCGACGTGGGTGGTGACGTGGATGACCTTCATCTTCGGGGTCACCAGCATCATCGACACTTCCTCGGTGCCGGTCAGGTGGGCCAGAAGCTCGGTGTGGCCGGGGAACAGGTGGCCGCCTGCGTGCAGCGCCTCCTTGTTCAGCGGCGCGGTGCAGATGGCGTCGAGCTCGCCGGCCTCGATCAGCTCCACGGTCTTGGCGATGTAGCGGTAGGCGGCATCGCCCGCCACGCTCGAGACCTTGCCCCAGGGCAGGTCGTCGGGAATCAGCCCCAGGTCGATGCATTCGAGGGTGCCGCGCGTAAAGCGCGCCTCGGCGGGGGTGTCGACCACGTGCAGCGCAAGCGTCGAGCCGACCACGTCCATCGCCTTCCTGAGGCGCCCCGCATCGCCGATGACCAGCGGGCGGCAGACATCGTGGACGTCGTCGTGGGCCAGGGCCCGCACGATGACTTCAGGGCCGATGCCGGCGGCATCGCCCATGGTAATACCGATAACGGGACGGTCGCTCATGAACACTCCTTATGGGTAGAAGAATCATTGGGGTCGGGCTGGCCCTGCCAGACCCGCTGAAAGGCGTGCTCGTCGCCGAACCCGCCGGCCTTGGTGATCACCTCGAGCGGTCCGGCGGGCGTGGCGGCGGTCAGCCGCGCCATGCCGATATCCGGGGCATCGACGAGCGCAAGGCGGGTGATGCCGGCCTCGACCAGAATCGCCCGGGCGGTGGCGCCGCCGGTGGCGATCAGCCGCTCGATGCGGTCAAGGCGCGGTGCCAGAAGCGCAGCCAGCGCCTGGCCGAGCAAGGGCCCCTCGGCGGCGTTACGATCCGCGCCCTGGCGAAGGCGTACCATCACGTTCTGGCGACGGGCGAGGGCGTCGTCGAGGCGCGCCTCGATCCCGCGAAGGTCGCCGCCCTCGCGCAGTGCGCCGGCGTCGATCTCGATCAGCGTCGGTGCTTGCGGGCTCTCCAGCAGGCGGTCGGCCTGGCGGTGGGAAACGCCGCTCATGCTGCCGATGACGATCAAGGTGTGGGGCGTGCCAGACGAAGGCTGTGTGCGCTCGCCGTGGCCAGCGAGGCCGAGCGCTTGAGGCAGGTGGTTGCCGAGCCCTGCCGAGCCGACCCAGAAGGTGCCCGCCAGGGTGGCGCTCAGAGCGGCCAGTCTTGCCAGATCCGTCTCATCTTCGGCGTCGCACACCAGCGCCTGGATGCCTCGGTCGCGATGGTCGGCAAGCGTCGCCGTCAGGTCCGCCGCGTTTCTGAGCGTGGCGAGATCGAGCCGGGCGCAGGTCAGCGCCGCGCCTTCGAGCATCTCGACCAGATCCGCCCGGCCCTGTATGCCTTCGTTGGTCCACACTTCGGTCTGCTCGACGGGTACGCCGTCGAGGTACTGGCGGCCGCCCCGGGTGGTGCGTCCGGTGGCCGGGTAGGCCGGGGCGACGATCGCCATGCCGGCAAGCGCTACCAGGCTTGCGATCTCGGCGGCGACGTTGCCGCGCAGGGTCGAGTCCACCTTCTTGAACAGAAAGCGAAAGCGCCCCTGCCAGGCGGTGAGCGCCTGGCGGTGGCGCTCGGCGGCCTCGGCGGCGCTGGCGCCGCGCGAATC
>NZ_JAMZBD010000515.1:0-2110 GCF_024158685.1 Halomonas sp. 707D4
GTGGGCAGGCGCCAGTCGAGCACGCTCATGCCCGCCAGCACCAGCAGCAGCCCGGCCAGGATCGGCACGCCGTAGGCGAGGCTGCCCACCAGGCTCGACGGGCCAAAGCGCAGCGCCTTGTCCCAGGCCACCATGGCGATACCGTAAGGCCCGAGGCCCAGCGCGATTCCGGCCATCAAGGCGTTGCCGCTGGGAAGTGCCAGGTCCGGCTCGAGCACCAGGCTCGCGCCGGTCGCCACGGCGCAGGCGATCAGCAGAAGGCGCGGCAGAAGCGGGGTAAGGGCGACCGGTGCGGTCTGGCCGAACCAGGAGTAGAGCGCCCAGCAGCACGCCGAGAGCAGGGCGATGGCATAGCCGATCATTTCACCGCCGAAACCACCGGAAAGCGCCTGGGGCAGCATCAGAAGCGATGCCCCGGCGAAGGCGATCAGCGCGCCGATCACCCCCTCGATGCGCAGCCGGCGAAAGCGGCTGTACTGGCTCAGCAGCACGAACAGCACCGGCCAGGTATAGGTGATGAGCGCGGCCTCCGCGGCGGGGGCCAGGCGCATGCCGATGAAGTAGCTGCTCACCGCGCCGAAGATCAGAAGCGGCACGCCCAGCCAGATGCTGGCCTGCCAGCCCCGGCTCAACCGTTCGACGCCGGTGCGCCGGCTCAGCGGCAGGGTGGCCAGGGCTCCGGCCAGAAGGGTCAGGGCGGTCAGCTGCAGGGGCGTCGAGGTGTGCGCCATCTCGGCCAAAAGCGGCGCTGCGCTCCATAGCATCACCGCCACCAGCGCAGCGCCCACACTGTACCAACGCGACGACACCAACGGGGAGTGAACGGGATGCATGACACCTCTCCTTCTATAAAAGCGAACCTTGATTTGTGTGAGTGACGCCAAGCATACTCAGGGAGCACTCATCACGATATTGATCTTTTGTGATGGAACCTATCAATAGTGGTGATATATGCGCGCGCCGACGTTCGATTTGACCCTGCTGCGCACGCTGGTGGCCATCGCCGATACCGGCAGCGTCACTGCGGCTGCCAAGCGGCTGGCCTATACCCAGTCCACGGTCAGCATGCAGCTTCAGCGCCTGGAGGCGCAGCTCGAGCTGAGCCTGCACGAACGCGAGGGGCGGCGGCTGCGCTTCACCCCGGAAGGCGAGCGGCTTCTGGCCCACGCCCGGCGGCTGCTCGCCCTCAACGACGAGGCCTTCTGCGACATGCAGGCGCGCCAGATCACCGGCGATCTGGTGCTGGGGATTCCCGAGGATTACGCTTCGCTCTTGCCGTCGGTGTTCGCCTACTTCCATCAGCTCTACCCGGCGGTGGGGCTGACCGTGATCTGCGGCACCAGCGCGCACCTGGTCGAGCAGGTCAAGGCCGCCGAGATCGATCTGGCGCTGGTCACCCGCCAACGCAACTCGCCGGGCGGAGACGTGATCCGCCGCGAGCCGCTGCTCTGGGCGGTAGGGATCAACCAGCAGCCGCTTTTGAGCGACCCCATTCCGCTGGCGCTCTACTCGCCCGGGGCGGACGTGTTTCGCGAGGTGGCGGAGCAGGCGCTGCAGGCGGCGGGGCGCGACTGGCGCGTGGCCTACACCAGCCAGTCGATGGCGGGGCTTGCGCCCATCGTCACCGCAGGGCTTGCGGTGGTGGTGGTCACGCGCAGCATGCTGACGCCGTCGCTGCGCCCGCTGGACGAGTCGAGCGGGCTGCCGGCGCTGCCCATGATCGAGCTGGCGCTGCATCGGGCGCCGCATCGGCCCACCGAACCCGCGCGCCGGCTGGGGGAATTGATTCGTGAACAGCTAGCGGCGATCGGCGAAGCGTTATAAGGTGAATGGACGGGTAAAATTCACAACGCAGCAGGGCGTTAGGAGCGATCGATGCACGAGCTGGACCACTACATCTACCCTCACCGGGTTCTGCACTGGCTGGTGGCGGGCGCGGTGCTCGTCTCGCTGACCACGGGCCTCACGCTGGGTACCCTCGGGTTCGAGCGCACCGTGGAGATGGTGGGGAGCGCGGCGACCAACGTGATGTACGCCACCCACAAGACGATGGGCGTGCTGATCCTTTTGCTGATGACGCTGCGTATCCTCACGCGCCTGGCCTTCGTGG
>NZ_JAMZBD010000516.1:0-2103 GCF_024158685.1 Halomonas sp. 707D4
GGCCTGGAGCTCGCCGGGCTTGAGCACGTCGCCCGGTGCCGGCACGCTGTCGCGGCCAAGCGCTTCCTGCACCAGCTGCAGCCACTCCAGCAGCGGCAGCAGGCTGTGCACGGTATCGCTGAGCTGGCGGGTGAGCTGTTCGCGCGCGGCGTCGAGCTGACGCCAGGCCAGGAAGTAGACGCTCTGGTCGTCGTTGGTGGCCAGGCGGCGGTTGAGCGGGCGCAGGTAGGCATCGAAGGCCCCGCGCAGGGCGTCGTCCTGCAGCCGCTTGAAGGCGGCCTCGTCGCTCACCGCGCAGACGAACTCGCCGGCCAGAAGCCGCTCCAGCAGCGGGCCGTGGCTCAAGAGCGCGGTGTGGGCGGGGGATGATTGAACGTCGTCGCTCATGCGGTGACCTCCTCGTCTCGCGCCTTGAGCCGCTCGGCCAGGCGGCTCAAGCGCGGTTCGATCCGCTTGAGCCGGCGCACGCCGGGCTCAATGGCGTCGCGGTCGATCAGGTAGCGGTTGTGGAAAAGCAGCAGCACGTCGGACTCCGGGTTGGGGAAGGCGCCGACGATATGAATGCGGTTGCTGTCGCAGGCCTCGAACAGTTTTTCGACGTTGTGGTAGGCAAGCGTTCCGATCTCGTCGATCGGCCAGTGGATGGCGATCTCGGCGCGCCCGCGCAGAAGCCTTGTGAAGGCGAGCAGGAACTTGCACAGAATCAGGTAGGCCATGCCGTGGCTTGAGGACTCGAGCAGCTGCCGGTCGCTTCTGATGACGAGGTCCGTGCCGCCTTCGTTCAGGTGCAGCTCCAGGCGCAGCAGGCTCTCGAAACTGTAGGGCTGGTCGTGGCGCAGCAGGTCCGCGACGTCTCCCAGGGCGTCGAGGTAGTCGTCGCTGGGCAGCGGCTGCTGCGAGCCTTTCCACGCCTTGTAGCACTGGGCGAAGCGTTTGAGCGGCTCCCAGAAGCCCAGCTCGTCGATGGTGGACTGGATGCGCACCTCGGCCTTCTTGATGCCGTCGAGGGCCAGGTCATCCGCCACCTCGTCGGAAAGGCGCTTGCTCTGGGCGCTGATGCGCCGGTTCAGGTCGCTGAACACGGTGAAGAACTTGTCCAGATCGTCGCTCAGGTTACGCCCCTGCTGTACTAGCTGTTGCTGCTGATCTTCCAGCAGCTTGAGCATGCCCGCCAAGATAGGCAGCAGCGCCCGGGGCTCCTCCGGGTCATCGAGCCTGTCACGCTCGCGCTCGAGGGCATCGACGAAGCCTGCGCTTGCGCCCTTGACGAGCTGGCCTTCGATCTCCTGGCAGCCCTTGCGCAGCGCATCGCGCTCCTGGCTGCGCTGGGCGAGCGCCTGGCGGGTGCGGGTGATGCGCTCCTGGGCATCGCCTGGCGGCTCGCTCAGTGCCGTGGCATCTGCGGGCAGCGCCAGCTCGTCGAGCTGGCGGGTCAGCGGCTTGAGATCGTCGAGCAGCTCGGTCTGCTCACCACAAGTGGTTTTCAGAACGCTCATGTGGCGCTCGTGCTCCGCCTTGGCGGCCTTGAAGGCCTGGCGCTGTTCGAGGCGCTGGCGCTCGATCTCGCTCACCTCGCGGGCCAGGCGGCTCTCCTGCTCGCTGAGTTCCGGCTTGCGCTGGCCCCAGCTCACGCGCATGAAGTAGCGGTAATGCTCGAGCTCCTCCTGGCGCGCCTGGGTGGCGCGAATGTGGGCCTCGAGCTCGGCGAGCCGCGCCTTGGTCTGCTTGACGGTGACCGGGTCGACCCCCTGCTCCTCCAGCGCCTGCTCGAAGGCCGCCTCCACCTCGCGGCACTGGCGCTGGTGGTCGGCCTTGAGCGCGCCCAGGGACTGGCGATACTGCTCGAGCCGGCGCTCGAAAGTGGCCTGCTGGTGCTGGGCATCGGCCTCGAGCTCGAGCTGCTCGGCGCGAAGCGCGCCATGCAGCGCCTCCAGCGCCTCATCCCGCTCCTCCTTTAGCGCCTGGTGCAGCGCCTGCTGCTCGTCCAGCGCCGCCTGGCGGGCTCGCTGCCGATCGCGTTGGGCCTGTGCGTGGCGGGCCTGGCACTGCCGGCGGGCTTCACTTGCGTACTCGAGCTCTTCATCCTGGCGCTTCACCGTCTGG
>NZ_JAMZBD010000517.1:0-2090 GCF_024158685.1 Halomonas sp. 707D4
TCTTCGGAGAGCACGCCCTGCTCGACCAGGCGCTTGGCGTAGACGGTGCGCGACGAGGCGTGGTCCTTGATCTTGGCGTACATCAGCGGCTGGGTGCCGGAGGGCTCGTCCGCCTCGTTGTGGCCGCGACGACGGTAGCAGACCAGATCGATCACCACGTCCTTCTTGAACTGCTGGCGATAGTCGAGCGCCACCTGAGTCGCATGGATCACCGCGTCCGGGTCGTCGCCGTTGACGTGGAAGATCGGCGCCTGGACCATCTTGGCGATGTCGGTGCAGTACTCGGTGGAGCGCGCATCCAGCGGGTTCGAGGTGGTGAAACCCACCTGGTTGTTGATCACGATGTGAACCGTGCCGCCGGTCTTGTAGGCACGGGTCTGGGACATCTGGAACGTCTCCATGACCACGCCCTGGCCTGCAAAGGCCGCATCGCCATGCACGTTGATCGGCAGCACCTTGCTGCCGTCGACGTCCTGACGACGATCCTGGCGGGCGCGTACCGAGCCTTCGACCACCGGTGCCACGATCTCGAGATGCGAGGGGTTGAAGGACATGGCCAGGTGCACTTCGCCACCCGGTGACATGACGTTCGAGCTGAAGCCCTGGTGGTACTTGACGTCGCCGGAGCCGCGCTCGATGACCTTCTTGCCGTCGAACTCGTCGATCAGCTCCGCCGGGTTCTTGCCGAGGATGTTGACCAGCAGATTCAGACGGCCCCGGTGGGCCATGCCGATCACGACTTCCTTGGTACCGTAGCCGCCGGCGCGCTGGATCAGCTCGTCCATCATCGGCACGAAGCTCTCGCCGCCTTCGAGGCCGAAGCGCTTGGTGCCGGGGTACTTGGACGCCAGGTAGTTCTCGAGGCCTTCCGCTGCGGTCAGGCGCTCCAGCACGTGCTTGCGCACGTCGTCGCTGAACTTGGGCGCACTTCTTACCGACTCGAAGCGGCGCTGCAGCCAGCGCTTCTCTTCGGTATCGACGATGTGCATGATCTCGCAGCCGATCGAGCGGCAGTAGGTCTGCTCGAGCGCGTCGACGATGTCATGCAGCGGCGCCTTGTCGATGCCCAGAAAGAAGGAGCCTGTCTGGAATTCGGTATCGAGATCCGCTTTGGAAAGCTGGTGAAAGGACAGATCAAGATCCGGCACCGGGGTGGGATTGCGCAGCCCCAGTGGATCGATGTCCGCTTTCTGATGCCCCCGGAAACGATAGGCGTTGATCAGTTGCAGAACCTTGACCTGCTTCTTGTTCTCACCGCTATCAGGCGCAGCGGTGACCTGGCCGGGACGGCTTTCGCGTCCAAGCTGGTAGAACTGATCACGAACGGGGCTTAAGGGGACATCCTGGGAGGCACTGCCGTCGGAACGTGGCAGCTCGTCGAAATATCGGCGCCATTCGTCGGAGACAGAATCGGGATCGTCGAGGTACTGCTCGTAAAGCGCTTCCACGTAGTGGACATTGCCGCCACTCACGTGAGAGGAACGCCACATCAATTCCATTATGCCTTGTTGCATCTCTCGGTCACCCTACACTGATGGGGTGGTATCGGTATCGCTGCACGGTGCGGCGACATCGCTTGTGCCCTGCCGGCGGGGCGAAACGTTAGCCGGCGGCACCGGCCGGGGCCGGGAACCTTCACATGGCTCGTATCTAGCGCTTCGCTGTCAGTTCATGCTCAAAAGCCGGTACATGGGCACCGGCTTTTAAACGTGGCTGGTCGATACTGCGACGCGACGTCGCACCACATGACAAACCCTATGATAACAAGCGAAGCGTCGGGATTTAAGTAGCTTTGTACGACAACCTGCACTTCGCTTGCTTTTTTCTCACCCTTTCATGAATCAGGTGGCGTCGGCGAGCAGCATCTCGCGAATCTTGCCGATCGCGCGGGTCGGGTTGAGGCCCTTCGGGCACACCGCCACGCAGTTCATGATGCCGCGGCAGCGGAACACGGAGAACGGATCCTCGAGGTCGGTCAGACGCTCGCGGGTGGCGTTGTCGCGCGAGTCCGCCAGGAAGCGGTAGGACTGCAGCAGACCCGCCGGGCCCACGAACTTGTCCGGGTTCCACCAGAACGACGGGCACGAGGT
>NZ_JAMZBD010000518.1:0-2088 GCF_024158685.1 Halomonas sp. 707D4
GGTGAGCGCGCAGGCCACCGCCCGCCGGTCGAGTTGAAGCCGGTTCATCAAGGCCAGCAGCGGCGGGATCAGGATCGGGATGAAGGCGATATGCACGGGAATGGCGTTCTGGGAGAAGATCGCCATCAGCAGGATGGCGCCGAGAAGGAGGAACTTGACCCGCGCCTGGTGCGCCGCGCTCGACTCCTGGCCGAGCAGTCGGATCAAACGCGCGGCGAGCAGATCGGGTAGCCCGGAGCGCGACAGGGCCACGGCGAAGGCGCCGAGCGTGGCGTAAGCCAGCGCCACCTGGGCACCACCGCCGACGCCGTCGTTGAAGGCGCCCAGCGTATCCTCGAGAGACAGCCCGCCCACCAGCCCGCCGACGATGGCGCCCAGCACCAGCGCGAACACCACCGAGACGCGCAGAAGCGACAGCGCTACCATGACGAGCACCGCAATAATCACTGCATTCATTGAATTACCTAGCGCTTTTTTAGAGAGTCGTTGGATATGAGGCGGGCGAATCTTAGCAGATACGCCCACGCTTGCGCAGCGTCGATGCCCCTTCACGGCTCACTCCTTCGGCACTAAGACTTTAGTCGGCCCTTCATTGCTGCCTTGCAGCAACGTGCCTAACCTTTCCTTTCGACCCGACGTTCGACCACCTCTTCCCACACTCACCCTTCGAGGCACGCCATGAGCATGCTGGCTATTGTCGTTTCCCTGGCACTTCTGATACTGCTCGCCTACCGCGGCATTTCGGTGCTGCTGCTCGCGCCGCTCATGGCGTCACTTGCGGTACTGCTTTCCGGCGATGCGGCCTTCCTGCTGCCGGTCTACACCGATACCTTCATGCAGGCGCTCGGCGGCTACGTGATCCAGTTCTTTCCGCTGTTCCTGCTCGGGGCACTGTTCGGCCAGCTGATGGCGGACTCCGGCGCCGCCCAGGCGATCTCCCACGGTATCGTTCGCCGCCTGGGCACCCGGCACGTGGTGCTAACGGTGGTCCTGGCCTGCGCGGTGCTGACCTACGGCGGCGTGTCGCTGTTCGTGGTGGCGTTCGCCATCTACCCCATCGGCCGCGAGCTCTTTCGCGAGGCGAACGTGCCCAAGCGCCTGATTCCCGCCGCCATCGCGCTCGGGTCGTTCACCTTCACCATGACGGCGCTTCCCGGCACCCCGGCGATCCAGAACGCCATCCCCATCCCCTACTTCGGTACCAACAGCTTCGCCGCGCCGGGGCTCGGGGTGATCGCCGGGATGATCATGCTGGGGCTCGGCATGGTTTACCTGCAGTCGCGCGTGCGCAAGGCGCGCGCGGCGGACGAAGGCTACGGCGTGCATACTGAGAAGGAGACCGACGCCGCCGAGCAGGACGAGCCACGCGGCATGACGCTGCCCCTTGCGCTGATACCGCTGGTCATGGTGATCGGGCTGAACGCGCTGTTCACCTACGGCGTCTTTCCCGCCCTCGACATGAGTGCCATCGACGATGCCTTCGAGAACGTGTCGTCCCAGAGCCAGGCGGGGCTATGGGCGATCCTGGTGGCGCTGTCGAGCGCTTCGACCTGGCTGATCGTCATTCGCTGGCGCCATTGGGCGGACTTGAAGGCCACGGTCAACAAGGGCGTGTTCGGCTCGCTCCTGCCGATCTTCAATACCGCTTCGGAAGTGGGTTACGGCGCGGTGATCGCGAGCCTGGCGGGCTTCGCCATCATTCGCGATGCGGTGCTCAACGTCTCGCCCGACAACCCCTTGATCTCCGAGGCGCTGGCGATGAGCGTGCTGGCCGGCATCACCGGCTCCTCCTCCGGCGGACTGTCGATCGCCCTGGAGACTCTGGGCGAGGAGTATCTGGCCCTGGCGCAGCAGGCGGGAATCGACCCGGAGTTGATGCATCGGGTCGCCACCCTGGCCGCCGGCGGCATGGACACCCTGCCCCATTCCGGTGCCGTGATCACCCTGCTGGCCATCTGCGGGCTCACCCATCGCCAGTCCTACGCCAATATCGCCATGGTGACCATCTTGCTACCCGTGGCCGCACTGGTTAGCGTGATCACTCTGGGAACGCTGTTCGGTAGTTTTTAGGTAGTTTTTAGGTAGTTT
>NZ_JAMZBD010000519.1:0-2086 GCF_024158685.1 Halomonas sp. 707D4
CACGTAGCGCTCGCGCATCACCTCGCCCACGACCTCGTTGCGCACGCTGGCGCCGTAGCGCTGGCGAACGACGTCCATGGGTACCCGGCCCTGGCGAAAACCGTTCAGGCGAACGTTCTTCGCGGTGTCTTTCAAGCGAGCGCTGACGGCCTCGTCGATGTCGGCGGCCGGTACCTGGATGGTGATACGGCGTTCGATGGGGGAGGTCGTCTCGACAGAAACTTGCATGAATTGTCCTCTAGCGGCTGGGCTTTGTGTTGATTGCTTGATGTTCAGTGCGTATTCGGTGTTCAAGGGAGCAATTTTAAGAACCCCGGCGTGCAGTGGCAAGCACCATGCTCGCAAGATGGGGGCGCGCCGGGCGATTACAAGGCACCGGCACTGAAATTGTCGTTTTCCCCTAGTGCTGGGTGCTGCGGCGCCACCCGAGGGTCACGGCGTGAAGCAGCAACCCGCAGGTGGCGGCATGGGAGATGAACCGCTGCCAGCTGATCCAGTCGGTCATCAGCGCATGCCAGGCGCCCATCACCACCGCGCCGGCCAGCATCATGACGGCCAGACGCTTGAGCAGCGCCGCCAGCGCGCCGCGCTGCGTTGATGCCAGCAGACGCCACTGGAGCACCGCTGCACCGATGACCACCGCCAGAGCGATGAGCAGCATGGTCAGGTGCGTCTGGTGGCCACCGGCGAGATAGCGCGGCACGATGGAGAGCATCACGACGCACAGACCCAGCGTGACGCTGACGCGTTCGGCGGAGACCGTCTGCATCAGACGACCGTCAACGCGTGTTCGTCGATCCACTGCTCCGCCCATGGGACGGCGGCGTCGTCGGCCATGAACGTTTCCATGGCATCGACCTCCAGGCGCTCGCCCAGACGCCGGGCTCCGAGCTCCTCCAAAAGCGCATCGAGCGCTCGCCCTGCGCCGCAGAAGGTATCGCCGTAGGAGCTGTCACCGAGGGCGATCATGCCGTAGCGCATGGCGTTCAGCGCCGGGCTCTCGTCGCGCAGGCGGCGCACGAACGGCACGATATTACCGGGGAAGTCGCCGCTGCCGGTGGTAGAGATGCAGAACAGCGCAAGTTCGCACGCCTGGAGATCCTCGAGACTCGGCTGCTCGAAGATAGCGACATCGTAGCCAGCGGTCTCGAACAAGGGCTTGACCTGCTCGGCGACATCCAGTGCGCCGCCGTACATGGTACCCACGACAATCGAAAGCTTGGGCATCATCGGTATCCTGTAACGCTTTGCAGGAGCTGAACCTGCAAAATAGTTGATGAATTCGCTCGGATATTAACACGACTCACCAGGCGCACGCAGCCGGTGGAACCGCGATAAAAAAGGCGCCCTTCGCAGGGCGCCTCGATCATGAGTCTGGCCAGGGACTCGAGCCATCCAATCGTTACCGAGTGCTGGTGTAGTGCTCCACCTGCTGCTTGAGCTTCTGGCCCGGCCGAAAGGTCACCACCCGCCGGGCGGAGATCGGGATCTCCTCGCCGGTCTTGGGGTTACGGCCGGGACGCTCGCGCTTGTCGCGCAGATCGAAATTGCCGAAGCCCGACAGCTTGACCTGCTCGTTCTCGCGCAGGCAGGCGCGAATCTCCTCGAAAAACGCCTCCACCATCGCCTTGGCCTCGCGCTTGGAAAGCGCAAGCTCGGTATGTAGATGCTCTGCCAGTTCCGCCTTGGTCAACGCCCCCATGACGCCTCTCCTTGTTCGCAAACCCATTGCTCGAAAGGTCAGTCGCAGCCGGCGTCCATCAGCCCCGCAACCGTGCGTTCAGCACGGCGTTCGCCTGCGCCACGATCGAATCCACGCGCTCATTGATCTCATCATCATTTAGCGTGCGCGATGGATGCTGCCAGGTCAAGCCCAGGGCGATACTCTTCTGACCCGGCTCCACGCCCTTGCCGGCGTAGACGTCGAACAGCTTGAGATCCTGCAGATGATCGCCCGCCTCACGCTTCACGCAATCCAGCAGCGACTGCACCGGCACCTGCTCGTTGAGCGTGAAGGCGAGATCGCGACGCACTTCCGGGTAGCGCGACAGCGGCTCGAAGGCTGGAATCACGCCATCGCCGAGCG
>NZ_JAMZBD010000520.1:0-2085 GCF_024158685.1 Halomonas sp. 707D4
CCGCTGGTACCAGCTCGAACTCGCGCGGCTGAACGTCGACCTGCGCCTGGGCACCCGGGCGGACGAAGCGACCATTGCTGATCTGCGCCCGGACGTGGTGATCCTCGCCACCGGCGGCCAGCCGTTTCTCTCCCAGGTACCCGAATGGGGCTATGACGCCGAGACCGACAAGAGTCTGGTCGTCAGCACCTGGGACATCCTCGAGGGCCGCGTCGCGCCCGGCAAGAACGTGCTGGTGTTCGACACCATCTGCGAGTTTTCCGGCGTCTCGGCGGCGGACTTCCTGGCGGACAAGGGCGCCAAGGTCGAGATCGTCACCGACGACATCAAGCCCGGTGCGGCGGTGGGCGGCACCACCTTCCCGACCTACTACCGAAGCCTCTACGAGAAGGACGTCATCATGACCTCGGATCTCGCCCTGCATAAGGTGTATCGCGAAGGCGACTCCCTGGTCGCGGTGCTCGAGAACGAGTACACCGGTGCGCTCGAAGAGCGCGTGGTCGACCAGGTCGTGGTCGAGAACGGCGTGCGCCCGGACGAAACCCTCTACTACGCGCTCAAGGAGCAGTCGCGCAACAAGGGCCAGATGGATCTGGAAGCGCTCTATGCGATCGCGCCCCAGCCCTGCCTGCAAGAGAGCGGCGACGGCTTCGCGCTGTTCCGCCTGGGGGATTGCACCGCGCCACGCAACACGCATGCGGCCATCTATGATGCGCTGCGGTTGTGCAAGGACTTCTGACACAATAACGCTGTAAGCCGACCGCCGCGGGCCTCATGGCCTGCGGCGCAGTCCTTACGGTGTCTCTGAGAGGAGAGACGCCATGCTCGAGACCCTGTTACCCCTTCTGCTGTTCACCGCGCTCGCGCTCGCCGCCCTCGGCGCGGTGCGCCGCGTGCGCCTGTGGCGCCAGGGGCGGCCCTCGTCCGTGCCCGTGCTCAAGGGGCTCTTGCGGGTGCCCCGGCGCTATCTGGTCGATCTGCACCACGTCGTCGAGCGCGACAAGTACATCTCCCACACTCACGTCGCCACCGCCGGCGGCTTCGTGCTGGCGGCTTTGCTTGCCATCGTCGTCCACGGTTTTGGCCTGGACAGCGCGATTCTCGCCTGGGTGCTGCTGGTCGCCACCACCAGCATGTTCATTGGCAGCCTGCTGGTCGCCTGGCGGCGAAGCCCGCCGCCGTCGCGGCTCTCCAAGGGCCCGTGGATGCGACTGCCGAAAAGCCTGATGGCGTTCTCGATCGGCATGTTCGTGGTCACGCTGCCCACCGCCGGCGTGCTGCCGGAGGGCATTTTTCAGCAAGGCCTTGGCTGGATCGCGGCACTCGTGCTCGCGGCGATCATCGTCTGGGGCCTGGGCGAGATGTTCTTCGGCATGACCTGGGGCGGGCCGATGAAGCACGCCTTCGCCGGTGCCCTGCACCTGGCCTGGCACCGCCGCCCGGAGCGCTTTTCCTCCAAGGCGGGCGTCGAGCACCGCTCGACCGGCCTGAAAGCGCTGAAGCTCGACGAGCCCGACGCCAAGCTCGGCGTCGAGAAGCCGGCGGACTTCACCTGGAACCAGCTGTTGGGTTTCGATGCCTGCGTGCAGTGCGGGCGCTGCGAGGCGATGTGCCCGGCGTTTGCCGCCGGCCAGCCGCTCAACCCGAAAAAGCTGATCCAGGACATGGTCGTCGGCATGGCCGGCGGCAGCGATGCCAAGTACTACGGCTCGCCCTACCCCGGCAAGCCGGTGGGCGAGCATGCGGGCTCTCCCTTCGGGCCGATCGTCGCCCGCGAAGGCACCTCCTTGGTGGATGCCGAGACGCTCTGGTCCTGCACCACGTGCCGCGCCTGCGTCGAGGAGTGCCCGATGATGATCGAGCACGTCGACGCCATCGTCGACATGCGCCGCTTTCTGACCCTGGAGCACGGCAACACCCCCAACAAGGGCGCCGAGGTGCTCGACAACCTGATCGCCACCGACAACCCCGGCGGCTTCGACCCCGGCTCGCGCCTGCACTGGGCAGCCGACCTGAACCTGCCGCTGATGGCGGACAAGGGTGAGGCCGACGTGCTCCTGTGGCTCGGCGACGGCGTGTTCGACA
>NZ_JAMZBD010000521.1:0-2082 GCF_024158685.1 Halomonas sp. 707D4
CTCCCAGGTCACTGCCTTCACGCCGTTTTCACAAAACTCGAAGGAGGAGCCGTGCTCCGGGTCGCCCCAGGCGCAGCCGGGGCAGTCGAAGCCGTCGGGCTGGTTGAGCTTCAACAGCGCCCGGGCGTTGGCCGCCGGCGACCGGCTGTGGAGAAGATGCTGGCTCACCGCCTTGAGCGCGCCCCACCCGCCTGCCGGGTTGTGATACTCGCCAACGTCGGGGTCGTGCTCGACCGCTTTCTTACGGACGGGCGTATCGGGGTTGGGTGAGGCCATGATGCATCTCCAGGAGGTCAGGGGCGGGGCGCCGGGCAGCGATATCGCGGAAAGTCTAACAGCCATTTTCGAAAGCGAAAGCGCCGCGGCATGACGATGGGACACGTCGGTCGTGGCAATGTTCTGTTCGGCGTCTTAATCTTCGAGGTCAGAGCTCCCTCACGCAAACGCAAGGAATCGATCATGCTGACGCTGTATACCTTTCCCCATTCCCGCTCGCTGCGCGCCACCTGGATGCTCGAGGAGCTGGGGCTCGAGTACCGCTGCGAACACGTGGCGCTGGACAAGGGCGAGGGTCGCTCGGCGGCACACCTGGCGCGCCACCCGGACGGCAAGCTGCCGGTGCTCGAAGACGGCGCCCTGGTGCTGTTCGAGTCCGTGGCGATCTGCCGCTACCTGGCCGAGCGCTACGGCGGCGAGGCCACGCTGCTGCCCAAGGACGCCGCCGAGCGCGCACAGGTGGACCAGTGGCTGAGTTTCATCGTCACCGAGCTTGAGCAGCCCTTGTGGAATCAGGCCAAGCACACCTTCGCCCTGCCCGAGGAGCGGCGCGTCGCCGCGATCATCCCTACCTGCGCCTGGGAGTTCGAGCGCGCCTTGAAAGCGCTCGAGCGCCGCTACACCGGCGGCGAGTACCTGGTAGGCGACGCCTTCAGCCTGGCGGACCTGTTTTTGACCCATACGCTGCAGTGGGCCGGGAGCATGAAACACCGCCTGCCCCAGGCGCTGCTCGACTACCGCGATCATCACGGGGCGCGCCCGGCGCTGGCGCGCGCCCTCGAGCGCGAGAAGCAGGCCGTGTGCTGAGCGCTACCGCCTTGCGCCTTTGGCCATTGACGGGTCCGGCAGGGCGTGGCGCATGTCCCGGGGCACCTCGAAGCCGCGCGCCGCGCCGCGGGCGGCGGCGAGCCCGGCGGGAAAACCGCTTCGGCCCCGATAGTCCGGCGTGACGCCGCCCTGATAGGCGTGGCGTCGAGAGAGCGCCTTGGCGCACCAGAGATCGACGGCGGTCAGCACGCCGGCGGCGGTGAGGGCCAGATAGAGGTTCTGGCGCTTGGGGTTATGGCGGTCCTTGAGCGCGTAGGTCAGCGCAGCCAGATCCAGCACGTCGCCCCCGACCCGGCTCCATACCGCCGGGGTGGGGTTGTCGGAAAGCGCGCCGATGCCGCTGGCAAGCTCCCGGACACCCGCGGCGCGCACGCGGCCATCGACGCCGCGCATGCCCAGCGACCTGCCGACCCGGCGCGGGGCGAGCAGTTTGTAGAGCCCGATGCCCAGGCTCAGCCAGCCCAGCCCGCGTGCCACCCGGTCGGCGCCGCTTTGCGAACGGCGGCCTCGGTGTGATGAGTGTGTCATCGTCTTCTCCCGGCGTCGTCACGCCTGGCTCAGGGTTTGAGGATCACCTTGACGCAGCCGTCCTGCTTCTCGCGAAAGGTGTTGTACATCTGCGGCCCCTGGTCGAGTCCGACCGAGTGGGTGATGACGAAGGAGGGGTCGATCTGGCCCTCGTCGATGCGGCGCAGCAGATCCTCGCTCCAGCGATTCACGTGGGTCTGCCCGGTACGCACGGTCAGGCCCTTGTTCATCAGCGCCCCGATGGGCACCTTGTCGATCAGGCCACCGTAGACACCGGGAATCGACAGCACCCCGGCCGGGCGGCAGACGTAGATCATCTCGCGCAGCACGTGGGCGCGGTCGGTCTCCAGCATGACCGCCTGCTTGACGCGATCATAGGCGGAATCCAGTGAGCGCGTGGCGTGCGCCTCGAGTCCCACTGCGTCGATGCACTTCTCCGGCCCCTTGCCG
>NZ_JAMZBD010000522.1:0-2080 GCF_024158685.1 Halomonas sp. 707D4
TACCTACTATAGTAGGTAGCCGGGAATGTGACGAACAGTCGTTTAAAATCGCCCGGGGTCGCCTCGCAATCGCCGCGCGCCGAGACCTCGCCCGGGCAGACAAGGAGCATCGATGTACAAGGGACGTAACCCGCGCCGCCTTCTCGGCCTGGCCTGCGCGGTTTTTCTGAGCGGCTGCGCCGTGGGGCCGGACTATCAGCGCCCGGCGCTCGCGCTGCCGGACACCTTGCCCGCCCAGGTCACGCTCAGCGGCGCCGAGCGCCAGGCCTGGCGCCACTGGTGGCGCCAGTTCCAGGACCCGCATCTCGATGCCCTGGTCGAGCGCGCCACCGACGACAACCTGGAGCTCGCCGTGCAGTTCGGGCGCATTCGTCAGGCGCGTGCCCAGCTCGGTTTCGCCGACGCCGAGCGCTACCCGAGCATCGGCTACCAGCTCGAGGCCAACCGCGAACGCACCCCGGGCGCGTCGATTCCCATCGACATCGATCCGGTACAGGACCTGCTCACCTCGACCAACGACCAGTTCTCGCTGGCGGGCAGCCTCGAGTACGAGCTGGACCTGTGGGGGCGGCTCGCTCGTCAGCGCGAGGCGGCGCTGGCCACCTTCAACGAAAGCGTGTTCGCCCGGGACGCCGCCGAGATCGGCGTGATCGCCGACGTGGTCACCACCTATTTCGATCTCAAGAGCGCCGAGGCCCAGCAGCGCATCCTCGAACAGACCGAGACCACCTACCAGGAAACCTACCGCCTGCAGAAGCTGCGTTTCGACGTCGGCGACATCAGCGAGCTCGCCTTTCGCCAAGCCGAGGCCGAGTGGCGCGGGGTGAAAAGCGAGCTGCCCCAGGTCACCCGCCAGGTGCAAACCCTCAAGGGGGCGCTGGCGATATTGGTCGGCATGACCCCGCGCGAGCTGATGGCGACCCTCGACTACGGCGATACCGCCCTCACCGAGATCGCCGAGCCCCGTCGCCTGCCGGGCCTTCTACCCTCGGAGCTCCTGCAGCGCCGCCCGGACGTTCGCGCCGCCGAGGCGACGCTGATCGCCGCCAACGCCCAGGTGGGCGTGGCCGAGGCAGCGCGGCTGCCGTCGCTCAACCTCAACGCCTCGATCGCCAGTGTCGCCGCGAACTCGAGCGACCTGTTCACCGACAACGCCCGCGCCTGGGGGCTGGGCGCCTCGATCGTCGGCCCGCTGCTGGACTTCGGTCGCACCCGCGCCAACGTCGAAAGCGCCCAGGCCCAGGTGGAGCAGGCCGAGGCCCAGTACCGGCTGACGGTGCTCACCGCCTTCAACGAAGTGCGCGATGCGCTCAACAACTACACCCTGAGCGAGCAGCGCATCGAGGCCGTGGAGGCGCAGCTTGCGGCGATCGAGCGGGCGCGCGACCTGGCCGTGCTGACCTACGACCAGGGCCAGAGCAGCATGCTCGAGCGCCTGGATGCCGAACGCTCGCTGCTCTCCGCCCGCCTCGACCGGGCCGCGGTACAAAACGAGCGGCTGACGGCGCTGGCGACCCTGTTCAAGGCGCTGGGCGGCGGCTGGGAGGAGCGCGCAGTGGCGGCGCGCTAGCAGCGCAAGGCGGCGAAATCGCGCAGCCGAGAGCCAAGCCGGTAAAGCTCTGTTACTATCCGAAGCTACTTAACAAAGCTACTTAACCGCTTGTTTTCCCGCTGCCCGCCGGAGCCGCCATGCACGACGTCATCGCTCGCATCGAACCCGTCGATTTCCGGATGGGAAAGCGGGCGCAAGCCTACCTCGATACCCTCACCAAACCCCAGGGCAGCCTGGGCCGCCTCGAGGCGCTGGCCGTCTCGCTGTGCCAGATCGGCCATACCCTGGCGCCCCGGGTCGACCCGCCCGGCGTGATCGTCTTCGCCGCGGACCACGGCGTGGCCGAGGAGGGCGTCTCCGCCTTTCCCCAGGAAGTGACCGCGCAGATGGTGGCCAACTTCGCCCGCGGCGGTGCGGCGATCAACGCCTTCGCGCGTCAAGTCGGCGCGCGCATGGAAGTGGTCGACGTGGGCGTGGCAGGCGGGGTTCGCGCCCCCGGCGTGATCGATGCCAAGGTGCGCGCCGGCA
>NZ_JAMZBD010000523.1:0-2074 GCF_024158685.1 Halomonas sp. 707D4
CTACGTGACCGGCGAGGAGTCGCTTTCCCAGGTGGCCATGCGCGCCCACCGGCTGCAGCTGCCCACCAACGGGCTCAAGATGCTGGCCGAGACCAGCGTCGAGACGATCCTGGCCGTCGCCGAGCGCGAGAAGCCCGAGATCCTGGTGATCGACTCGATCCAGACCATGCATCTCGAGGACATCAGTTCCGCCCCCGGGGGCGTGGCCCAGGTGCGTGAATCCGCCGCCGCACTCACCCGCTTCGCCAAGCAGAGCAATACGGTATTATTGCTGGTGGGCCACGTCACCAAGGATGGCACCCTGGCCGGCCCCAAGGTGCTCGAGCACATGATCGACGCCTCGCTCTTGCTCGAAGGCGGCGCCGACTCGCGCTTTCGCACCCTGCGCGGCCAGAAGAACCGCTTTGGCGCGGTCAACGAGCTCGGCGTTTTCGCCATGCTCGAGCAGGGCCTCAAGGAGGTGAAGAATCCCAGCGCGATCTTCCTCTCTCGCCAGGAAGAGCAGGCGCCGGGCAGCCTGGTCATGGTGGTATGGGAAGGCACCCGGCCGATTCTGGTAGAAGTCCAGGCGCTGGTGGACGAATCGGCGCTCGGCAACCCGCGCCGCGTGGCGGTCGGGCTCGACCAGAACCGCCTGGCGATGCTGCTCGCCGTGCTCAACCGCCACGGCGGGCTGTTCACCGGCGACCAGGACGTGTTCCTGAACGTGGTCGGCGGGGTCAAGGTGCTCGAAACCAGCGCCGACCTCGCCGTGCTGCTCGCCGTGGTCTCGAGCCTTCAGAACCGGGCGCTGCCCAAGGAGCTGGTGGTGTTCGGCGAGGTGGGGCTCTCCGGCGAGATTCGCCCGGTGCCCAGCGGCCAGGAGCGCATCAGCGAGGCCGCCAAGCACGGTTTCCTGCGCGCCATCGTGCCGCGCGCCAACGCCCCCAAGAAAGCGCCTGCGGGCATGGAGGTCATCGCCGTGGACAAGTTGAGCGATGCCCTGGAAGCGCTCTAGGCTGTACTAAGCTAACGATACTGAAAGCCGGGACGCGACACCCGGCGACGATCGCCAGAAGCGGCACCCCAGGCGATCGAGACCACCCAAGGAGAGACGCGATGAGTTCGATTCGACTGACCCAGTACAGCCACGGCGCCGGCTGCGGCTGCAAGATCGCACCGGACGTGCTGGACAGCATTCTGGCCAAGGCCGGCCCCAGCGCAGGGCACAAGCAGCTGGTGGTGGGCAATCAGGGGCGCGAGGACGCCGCCGTGTTCGATCTCGGCGACGGCCGCGGCATGATCTCGACCACCGACTTCTTCATGCCGATCGTCGACGACCCCTTCGACTTCGGGCGCATCGCCGCCACCAACGCGATCAGCGACATCTACGCCATGGGCGGCACGCCGGTCATGGCGCTGAGCATCCTCGGCTGGCCGGTGGACAAGCTCTCCCCGGACATCGCCGGCGACGTGATCGCAGGCGCCCAGGGCGTGTGCCGCGAACTCGGCGTGGCGCTGGCCGGCGGCCACTCCATCGACGCCCCGGAGCCGATCTTTGGCCTTGCCGTCAACGGCCTGATCCAGCTCGACCAGCTCAAGCTCAATAGCGGCGCCAAGCCAGGCGATCTGCTGTTTCTGACCAAGCCCCTGGGCGTGGGGCTTCTGACCACCGCCGAGAAGCGCGGCCTGCTGGAAGCCGGCCACCACGGCCTGGCGCGGGAAACCATGCTCATGTCCAACCGCATCGGCGTGGAGCTTGCCAAGGTGAAAGGCCTGAATGCCATGACCGACGTGACCGGTTTCGGCCTGGCCGGCCATCTTAGCGAGATATGCAGTGCCAGCCACCTCAAGGCCGAGGTCGATTTTCGCCGCCTGCCGCGGCTTTCTGAGGCCGAAGCGTACCGTCGCCAGGGCGCGGTGCCCGGTGGCACCGTGCGCAACCGCGACGCCCTGGGTGCGCAGCTTCCGGCCATGGACGACGCCCATTGGCAGTGGCTGTGCGATCCGCAGACCTCCGGGGGGCTTTTGCTCAGCGTCGACCCGGCCTGGGAAGACGATATCCAGCGGATCGGCCGCGAACACGGCCTGACAC
>NZ_JAMZBD010000524.1:0-2067 GCF_024158685.1 Halomonas sp. 707D4
CCGCCGTGACGCCGACCATGAACTGCCCCAGAAGCCCCGCCGCGCCCAGCAGCAGCACCGCCCCGGAACAGGGCCGCAGGCCGATCGCCACGACGGTCATCAGCGCCGTGCGCCAGTCGAGCGCCTGGTCCGGCTCGACGTGGTGCGCGCCGCCACAGCAGTGGTGGCCGTGCGCGTGGGTGTGTATATGAGAGTGGGCATGAGCGTGATCGTGGGAGTGAGAATGGGAGTGAGCGCGAGGCGCGAGCGGCGAACGCTCGTCCGCGCCGGGAGAAAGCGGCGTGAACGCGGGCACGGGCGCCGGCCGGTAGAGCCGCCAGAGCATGCGCAGCGCCCGCACGCAGAGCCACGCCCCGAGCAGCGCCACCAGCAAGAAGCTCGCCTGCTCCACCCATACCACCTGTCCCATCGCCCGGCGGGTGACGAAGCCGAGCCCGATGACCAGCACGCCCACCATGGCGATGGCGGTCACGCCCTGCAAGAGCGATGCGGCAAAGGAGAGCCCCAGCGCGCGCTTGGTCGCGCCGCCGTGCGAGGCGAGGTAGGTGGCCAGCACCGCCTTGCCGTGGCCCGGCCCCGCGGCGTGGAACACGCCGTAGCCGAAGCTTATGCCCAGAAGCGACAGCCACGCCGCGCTCGACGGGGTTCGCGCAAGCTCGGTGATCGCCAGGGTCAACGCCCGGTGCAGCTCGCGCTGCCAGACGAGGATCTGAAGACTCGCGCCCTGGAAATGGGTGTAGAGAAAGTAGCCGAGCGCGGCGAACAGCACCACACCCAGCATCGTCGCGCCCAGCGCACTCCCTGGGCGCGACGCATCGTGGCGGGAAAGCAGGCGTCGCACGATCACCCCTCCCCGCAGCGCACGTGGCCGGTTTCGGCGAAATAGCGCCCCAGGCCTGGCTCGCCCTGCTCGTCCTCGTCGAGCAGGGCGGCCTGCAGGACGAGCTCCGGGTCCGGGTCCGCCGGGGTGATGGAGAGCCGGCACGCCAAATCGCCCTGCAGGGCGAGCGCGCCCGGATCGGGGGCGCCCTCCTTCTCTTCGTGCACCACCTCGATGTAGTAGGTCGGATCGAATATCTGGTACTCGAGGGTCGCGCCGTCGAGTGCTGCGGGCTCCGCCAAGGGCAGCGTGAACATGTAGACCAGCCTCCCGTCGCGCTCAAGGGTGGTGTAGTCGCTCACTTCGCCGAGTGCCAGCGGCTCGCCGTCGAGGCGCAGCTCGGTGAAGTAACCCTGGGCGGCGAGGTTGTCGCGGATGTCGTGGCCCAGCTGGTCGAGCCCCTGCTCGAAGGTGGCGTCCGTCACCCGGGAGAGCTCGTCGAAGACGATCAGGCTGTAGAACGGGTCCATCCGCCAGGTCTGGTCCAGCGCCACGGCCCGGTTCTGGTCATCGGTGACGATGCGAACGCTCATGTCGATCCAGCCGTGCGGGTGGGCGTTTGCAGCGCCACTGGCCAGAAGCGCCAGTGCCGCCAGGGGAACGGCGCGCATCGTCGTCACTGCGGTTTTACTCAAGGGGCCTCTCCCAGGCGGTGTTGCAGCTCGACCAGCCACGGGTCGAGCAGGTAGGGGGCGAGCGCCGTCGAGCCGCGCAGCGCCGAGACGCTGACCCGGCTCGCCCCGCCCTGATCATCGACCTGCAGCAGCAGGCGGTACTCCGGCCAGCGGGCAAGCGATCCCTCGGCGCGCCCCAGGGCCAGATCGGCGTGACGGATCACGTAGCCCTGGGCCACCATCAGATCCACCGCCTCGCGAAAGGTGCGCTCCGAGGAGGCTTGAAAGCGCAACTCGCGGGGTTCGAGCGGCGCGGTGGTGGCGCAGCCGGCAAGCGCCAGCAGTAGTGCCACGCCGCCAAAGCGAACGAGAGCCTTCATGGGCGCCCCTCCCCGCGGCCGACCCCGGGCAGCGCCGACTGGAAGCGCCGACAGAAATCGTCGTCGCTGGCGCTGCGCGCCTCGCGCATGTCGCGCAGCTGGTCGAAGCGGCGCAGATCGCGGGAGAGGCGGACATGCCCGTTCTGGACCAGCACGCTCACCCGCTCGCTCTCGACCGGCGCACGCCCGATAC
>NZ_JAMZBD010000525.1:0-2059 GCF_024158685.1 Halomonas sp. 707D4
CGCTAAAAGAGCTGCGCCGGGAAGTAGGGGGGCAGGCGCGTCTTTGCATGGTGATCGGCCACGACGCCTTTCTGCGCCTGACCGAGTGGCACGACCCTGACGCGATCTTCACGCTCGCGCACCTGGTGGTCATCGCCCGGCCCGGCTACCGGGAGGCGCGATCGCAAGCGCTTGCGGAACTGGTGGCGAATCGCGAAGTCGATAGCGTGGCCGAATTGATGGCGCGCCCTGGCGGGCGCTTTCTGCCGCTGGAGCTCGCCTCGCGCATGGCGATCTCGGCGACGGACGTGCGCGCACGCCTTGCCGAGGGCAAGAGCGTGCGCTATCTGGTGCCCGACGCCGTCGAGGCGCGGCTTTTTGCCCGCGGGCTCTATCAAACTGGCCGATAGCGCTGGTAGTCGATAAAGAAGCCGTTACAATGGCCGGCTATCGAGCGTCCACCACACGAGGTAATTCACGGAGTCATGCACATCGATACACTCAAAACCCTGGCGATCGACGCGCTGGAAGAACTCAAGGCCCGCGACATCACCCAGCTGGATGTCTCGGCGCTCACCCAGGTCACCGACCTGATGCTGATCGCCAGCGGCACCTCGACCCGTCACGTGTCGGCGCTGGCGCAGAACGTCGTCGAAAAGGCCAAGGCGGCGGGGCTCAAGCCCCAGGGCGTCGAAGGCGGCGACAACGCCGACTGGGTGCTGGTCGACCTGGGCGACGTGCTGGTTCACGTCATGCTGCCCGAAGCGCGTGCGCTCTATGATCTCGAGCGTCTGTGGGCGGACCTGCCCAGCGATGGCGATGGTGAAGGCGCCATTCGCGAGACGCTGCAAAAGCCCGACCAGCGGATCACCATGTCGTGAGCCAGACCTTGCGCAGGCGGGACTTGCACGCCGTGACGGGGTCGGGCTCATGAAGGTACGCCTGCTGGCGGTCGGCACCAAGATGCCCGCCTGGGTCGAGGAGGGCGTGGAAACCTACCGCAAGCGCCTGCCGCGAGACTTCAGCCTCGAGATCGAGGAGATCGCTCTGGGCCAGCGCGGCAAGAACGCGGATGTGGCCAAGGCGCGGGCGCTTGAGGGCCAGCGCATTCGCGAGCGGCTGCGCGGTGACGAGTTCGTGGTGGCCCTCGAGGTCGATGGCAAGCGCATCAGCACCGAGCAGCTCTCCCGCGAAGTCGGGGAGTGGCGCATGAACGGGCGCGACGTCGTGCTGCTGGTGGGCGGGCCTGACGGGCTCGAGCCCGAGGTCTCGGCGCTGGCCCACAGCCGCTGGTCGCTGTCGGCCTTGACCCTGCCGCATCCGCTGGTGCGCATCGTGCTCGCCGAGCAGCTCTATCGCGCCTGGACCCTGCTCGTCGGTCATCCTTACCATCGCTAGGCCCGCCTTCGGCATTCGCCGGGCGGGCTGGCTCGTACCCGATCCAAGAGTCGTCTGTTGCTATGCGCAAGCGCCGTGACACGCTTAAAAACGCCGAGCAGGAACTGCGTATCTTCCGGGTACGCTCGCTGCTCGCGATTCTCTTCGTCCTCGTCCTGACCGGCGTGCTCGCCAGTCGCCTGGCCTATCTGCAGATCGTCCAGCACGAGCTCTACACCACCCGCTCCGAGAAGAACCGGGTGCGGGTCGAGCCCTTGCCGCCCAATCGCGGGTTGATCTTCGACCGTAACGGCGTGCTGCTGGCGGAAAACCGCCCTACCTACAACCTGACGCTGGTGCGCGAGCGCGTCGACGACCTGGACGAGACGCTGGCGCTGCTGGTCGATTTGCTGGAGCTTCCCGACGAGGAGATCGAGGCGTTCAACGTGCGCTCGCGCCAGCGTCAGCGCCCGTTCCAGCCGGCGCTTCTGATGTCCGACCTGAGCGAGGACCAGATCGCCCGGCTGGCCGTGAACCGTCACCGCCTGCCGGGGGTCGAGGTCGAGGCGCAGCTTCTGCGCTACTACCCGGATTCCGAGATCATGTCCCACGTGCTGGGCTATGTCGGGCGGATCAACGCCGAGGAGCTTCGGGAGCTCGACACCGGGCGCTACGCGGGCACGCACTTCATCGGCAAGACCGG
>NZ_JAMZBD010000526.1:0-2053 GCF_024158685.1 Halomonas sp. 707D4
CTTGGCCGGTCTCGATACCGCCCTGCACCAGGTTGATCACCGCGGCGGGCAGGCCCGCTTCTTCCCAGCACTGAAGCGTCAGGTCCGCCGTCAGGGGCGTCTGGTCGCTGGGTTTGAACACCACGGTGTTGCCCGCCAACAGCGCCGGTACGATGTGGCCGTTGGGCAGGTGGCCGGGAAAGTTGTAGGGGCCGAACACCGCCATCACGCCGTGGGGGCGATGGCGCAGCACGGCGCTTGCGCTGCCCACCGCCTTCTCGCGCTCGCCGGTGCGCTCCAGGTACGCCTTGGCGGAAAGCGCCACCTTGCCGACCATGGCGCCGGCTTCGGTGCGCGCTTCCCACAGCGGCTTGCCGGTCTCGAACGCGATCGCCCGGGCGAGCTCCTCGCTTCTTTGCTTGAGCACCTCGGCGAAGCGCTCGGTCAGTGCCCGGCGCTCATCGAAGGGGGTGCGCGCCCAGGTAGCGAACGCGCCGCGCGCTGCCGCAACGGCCTCACCGACCTGAGCGGGGCTGGCGCCGCCGCCCTGCCAGAGCGTCTGGCCACCGACCGGATCAAACTTGGTGAAGCGTTCGCCGTCGCCGTCGATCCAGCGCCCGTCGATCAGCAACTGCGCCCTGGCGCTCGAGGAAAGTGAGGTCATGACGTCTCCTGGGTGTCGAGTAGTCTGAGCGTATCGCCGGCGCTCACCTCCAGCCGGCGGGCTTCCTCCTCGCTGAGCACGAGGGTGCCGTCTTCGCCGGGGCCACGCCCGATCCAGGCGGCCCGGAAGGCGTTCATCCGCGTGCTCGCCGCCAGCCAGCGGCTGACGCTCTGGACCGGCGCCTCCTTGGATATCTCGACCGGATGGACGCGGGAAGTGCGCACCGCGCGCACGTCGTCGATGTAGGCCTCGACGGTGGGGCCGCCGTCGAAGATGTCGATGTAGCCCTCCCAGCGAAGCCCCTCCTTCTTGAGCATCTCGAGCGCCGGGCGGGTGTGGCGATGCACCTGGCCGATGCAGGCGCGCGCCTCTGGCGACATGAAGGTGGTATAGATCGGAAACTTCGGCATCAGCTCGCCGATGAAGCTCTTCTGCCCCAGGCCCGTGAGCCGGTCGGCCTCATCGAAGTCCATGGGAAAGAAGTGCTTGCCGAGGCTATCCCAGAACGGGCTGCGGTTGTGCTCATCGAAGACGCCGCGCATCTCGGCGAGCACCTTGGCCGGGAAACGATCGCGAAACTGGGCGATGAACAGCCAGCGCGCCTTCGAGAGCAGCGCGCCGCTGCGCAGATGCCTGTTCGCCTCGCCGCGATACTCCGGGCGCAAGAATAGCGAGCACACCTCGGCGTCGCCGGTGTGATCCGAGCTCAGAAACAGCGTGTCGATGGTGCGATGCAGATCGAGCTGGACCGAGGAGTGGGCGAGCGTGCCCAGCCGGTAGTGGTAGAACGGCACCTCGCGGCCCACTTGGCCAACGATGGCGCTGCAGCCGGCAAGCTCGCCGGTGGTCTCGTCCTCGAGCACGAAGAAGTAGAGCCGGTCGTCCACCGGCGTGCGCTCCTCGAAAGCCCGCGCGGCGGCCTCGATCTTGCCGGCCAGGAACTCGCGGTTGTCCGGAAGCGACGTGAACCCCACGCCGGCCTGCTGGGAGAGCGCCTGCAGACCCTCGATATCGTCACGGGCAATGGGTCGAATGCGCATTACATCTCTCCCTCCATTACATTTCTCCCTCGTCGAGAACGTCCTGGGCGCTGGGCAGGGACAACGGCGCGGCCAGTACCGCACGGCCCTCCTCCACCTTGAGCCTTTCGGCGTGCTCTGGACTCAGCATCAGCTGGCCGGTGGGCGACAGCGCGTAGCGGGCCACCAGGCAGCGAAACGCCTCTGACTGGTTGGCGATCAGGGCAGGCTCGGCGTCCGGCAGGGTGTGTTCCGGGCGAATGCGCACCGGGTGCCAGCTCGCCTGGCGAAAGGTCTCGAGCCGTTCACGCTCGGCCTTGACGATGGGCCCGGCATCGAAGATGTCGACATGGCGCGAACGCGCGAAGCCCTCCGCCAGCATCTCCTGGAG
>NZ_JAMZBD010000527.1:0-2038 GCF_024158685.1 Halomonas sp. 707D4
GCCCGGGCGCTCTCCGAGTTCGGTGCCACCATCACCTTCGCCTCCAACATTCCCGGTGAAACCCGCACCCTGCCACTCGCGCTCTACACCCTGATTCAAACGCCGGGACGCGAAAGCGCCGCCGCCAGGCTCTGCGTGCTGTCGATCGTGATTGCCCTGCTGTCGCTGATCGCCTCCGAGTGGCTGGCCCGACGCACCAAACAGCGCCTTCAGGAACGTGATGCCTACTGATCCGTCGACCGACTCATCGCCCAGCCTGCACGTGGAGATCGACCAGCGGCTGGGCAACTTCCATCTCCAGGTGTCGCTTGCGCTGCCCGCCCAAGGCGTTACCGGCGTCTTCGGCACCTCCGGTAGCGGCAAGACCAGCCTGATGCGCGTGATCGCCGGCCTCGAAAAGCCCGATCAGGGGCGTGTACAGCTTTGCGAGCGCACCCTGCTGGATACCCGCCAGCGCCTCGTCGTGCCCGCGCACAAGCGTCGTATCGGCGTCGTCTTTCAGGAGGCGCGCCTGTTTCCCCACTACCGGGTGCGCGGCAACCTGACCTACGGCATGCCTGCCCACGCCTCTTCGCGCTTCGACGAGATCGTCGCCCTTTTAGGCATCGCCCACTTGCTGGAGCGCTTGCCGGGCACGCTCTCCGGCGGTGAATCGCGCCGAGTCGCCATCGGCCGCGCCCTGTTGAGCGACCCGCGCTTACTGTTGATGGACGAACCGCTCACCGGCCTCGACGGCGCGCGCAAGCAGGAGCTTCTGCATTTCATTGCCCGCCTGGCAAGACAAGTGGACATCCCGATCATCTACGTCAGCCACGACCCGGACGAGATCGCCACCATCGCCGATCACCTGGTGTTGATGCGCAGCGGCCGCGTGGAGGCCAGCGCCCCGCTGTCGCACTTGCTGCAACGCTTCGACCTTACCCAGGCGCTGGCGGGGTTCGATGCGGCCTCGATTCTCGAGGGGCGCGTCACCAATCACGATGCCCACTATCACTTGACGCGCGTGGCGCTGGGCGATGGCCTCGAGCTGCTGTTGCCAGGCACCCAGGCGCCCCTTGGCAGTACGCTGCGACTGCGCATTCACGCCAGAGACATCGCCATTGCCCTGGCGCCGGCCGCAGACACCAGCTATCGCAATCAGTTGCCCGCCCATATCGAGGCCATCGAGATGCCGGCCGAGACGCCGCATACGGTGGAGCTTCGCCTACGACTCGGCACGCACCGGCTGCGCGCGCGCCTGACGCGCCTGGCGTTCGACCAGTTGGGCCTTGCTGAAGGGCAAAGGATCACCGCGCTGATTCGAAGCGTTGCCTTCACCTCCTTGCAGTGATCCCTCCGCCCTTGCCGCCAGCGTATCTCCGGTGTCTACGCCCCAGCTTCAGGCGGTGCCACCGCGAATAAGCTTTCCCGATTTCACCATTTAAGCCCCGCCCAGGCGGATTGCTACTATCGATGACGCACGTTATCACGCAATCCCAGGAGGCTTTCATGAGTGACCCAACGACGATCGACTCAGGCGTGGCACCCGCCACCGCCGGCAAATTTCTCTGGTTCTTGCCCACCCACGGCGATGGCCACTTCCTGGGGACCCATCAGGGAGGCCGTGACGTCAACCTGGGCTATCTGCGCCAGGTGGCCCAAGCCGCGGATCAACTCGGTTTTTATGGCGTACTGCTGCCGACGGGGCGCAGCTGCGAGGATTCCTGGGTCGTCGCCTCGGCGCTGGCGCCAGCCACCGAGCGCCTGCGCTTTCTGGTGGCGGTGCGGCCAGGCCTGCAGTCCCCCACGCTTGCCGCTCGCATGACCGCTACGCTTGATCGCCTCTCGAACGGCCGCCTGCTGATCAATGTCGTCACCGGTGGGGATCCGGTCGAAAATCGCGGCGATGGTGTCTTTTTGGCCCACGATCAGCGCTATGAGGTGACGCGTGAATTTCTCGACGTCTACCGCGACCTGCTGGCGGGCAAGCGCGTGACCTACGCCGGCCGCCACATCAGCGTGGAAGAGAGCGAGTTGCTCTACCTGCCCGCGCAGGCAC
>NZ_JAMZBD010000528.1:0-2038 GCF_024158685.1 Halomonas sp. 707D4
CTACACCGCCAACGAGACCATCGGCGGACTCGAGTTCGACTACGTGCCGACGCTCGCCCGTGCCGATGGCGCGGACGTGCCGCTGGTGTGCGACATGTCCTCGAGCATTCTGTCCGGGCCCATCGACGTGACCGATTTCGGCGTCATCTACGCAGGCGCCCAGAAGAACATCGGGCCTGCCGGGCTTACGCTGGTCATCGTGCGCGAGGATTTGATCGGGCATGCACTCGCCCGCACCCCGACGCTGTTCGACTACCAGGCGCTCGCCGAAGCGGAGTCGATGGTCAACACGCCGCCGACCTACGCCTGGTATCTCTCCGGGCTGGTCTTCGACTGGCTGGAGAACGAGATGGGCGGGCTTTCGGCCATCGATGCGCTGAACCAGCGCAAGGCCGACAAGCTCTACCGCGCCATCGATGACAGTGACTTCTACTCGAACCCGATCGCGAGGCACAACCGCTCGCGCATGAACGTGCCGTTCGTGCTCGCCGATAGTGCGCTCGATAAAGCGTTTTTGAGCGAGGCGGAGGCGGCGGGACTCTTGAACCTGAAAGGCCATCGCAGCGTCGGCGGGATGCGGGCGAGTCTCTACAACGCCGTGCCGGAAGCCGCCGTGGACGCGCTGATCGCCTTCATGCACGATTTCGAACAACGAAAGGGCTAGGATCCATGTCAGATACGCCGATCAACCTCGAGGCGCTGCGTCAGCGCATCGACCAGCTCGATGGTGACATCGTGCGCCTGATCAGCGAGCGTGCCAGCTGCGCCCAGCAGGTGGCACACGTCAAGCTCGCCGAGGACGAGAACGCCATCTTCTACCGCCCCGAGCGCGAGGCCCAGGTACTGCGCCGGATCATGGCGCTCAACGAAGGGCCGCTCGACGCCGAAGAGATGGCCCGGCTGTTTCGCGAGATCATGTCGGCGTGTCTGGCGCTGGAGAAGCCCATCAAGGTGGCCTACCTCGGCCCCGAGGGCACCTTCACCCAGCAGGCGGCGCTCAAGCATTTCGGCGACAGCGCCATCAGCCTGCCGATGGCAGCGATCGACGAGGTGTTTCGCGAGGTCGAAGCCGGTGCGGTCAACTACGGCGTGGTCCCGGTCGAGAATTCCACCGAGGGTGTGGTCAACCATACCCTCGACACCTTCATCGACTCCTCGATCCGCATCTGCGGCGAAGTGGTGCTGCGCATTCATCACCACCTCTTGGTGAGCGAGAACACGCGGCGCGACAAGATCACCCGCATCTATTCGCACCCGCAGTCCTTCGGCCAGTGCCGCAAGTGGCTCGACGCGCACTTTCCCCACGCCGAGCGCGTGCCGGTCTCCTCCAACGCCGAAGCGGCGAAGCTGGTCAAGACCGAGTGGCACAGCGCAGCGATCGCCGGTGACATGGCGGCCAAGCTCTACGGGCTGGCGCACATCGCCGAAAAGATCGAGGACCGGCCGGACAACTCGACGCGCTTTCTGATCATCGGCAGCGACGACGTGCCGATGTGCGGCGAGGACAAGACCTCGGTGGTGGTAGCGATGCGCAACCAGCCCGGGGCACTTCATGATCTGCTCGAGCCCTTCCATCGCCACGGCATCGACCTGACCCGCATCGAGACGCGTCCCTCGCGTACCGGCGTCTGGAACTACGTCTTCTTCATCGACTTCAAGGGGCATCGTGATGAGCCGGGCGTGGCCGCCGTGCTCGAGGAAGTGAGCCAGCAGGCGCTAGAGCTTCGCGTACTGGGTTCCTACCCCCAGGGCGTGCTGTGACCGAGCGCGGGGCCTTTGCACCGGGCGGCGGGTGTCGCGAGCCGGCGCTTCTGATCGTCGGGCTCGGCTTGATGGGCGGCTCGCTCGCCGCCGCGCTCAAGACGCGGGGCTTTGAAGGACGCATCGTTGCCTGCGATCCGAGCGAGAGCGAAATTGCTCTCGGTATCGAGAAGGGGCTGATCGAGGCCGGCGGCTGCGAGCTCGCGCCGCTTCTCGACGGCGTATCGATGATCGTGCTCGCCGTGCCGGTGCTGGCCATGGCGTCGGTGCTCGAAAG
>NZ_JAMZBD010000529.1:0-2034 GCF_024158685.1 Halomonas sp. 707D4
CACCGACCACGACACCCAGAGCCTCAACCGCGACTGGCAGGTGGTGGCGGTGGAGCACACCGGTGAACAGCCCCAGGCGCTGGAAGAAGACAGCATCAGTAGCGACACCGGCGGCATGACCCGCTACGTCAACCAGGTCACCCTTATCCCGGGGGACACTCCCTGGCGCGCCACCCCCAACCCCAAACCACGCGTCGACGGCCCCCAGGTCGCCTTCGTGGTGGGGCCGGAAGGCGAGGAGATTCACTGCGACGAACACGGCCGGGTCAAGGTGCAGTTCCCCTGGGACCGTTACGCCGAACCGAACGGCACCGCGAGCTGCTGGGTGCGCGTCTCCCAGGGCTGGGCCGGCGGCGGCTACGGCAGCATCGCCATTCCCCGCATCGGCCACGAGGTGATCGTCTCGTTCCTGGAAGGCGATCCGGACCAGCCGCTGGTCACCGGGCGAACGTACCACGCGGTAAACACGCCGCCCTACGCACTGCCCGAACACAAGACGCGCACCGCCATCAAGACCAGACCCACCAGGGCGAGGGCTTCAACGAGCTCTGCTTCGAAGACCAGGCCGGTGAAGAGTTCATTTACCTGCACGCCCAGAAGAACCTGGAGCTGCATGTCCTGAACTCCCGTCAGAAGCGGGTGGAGTTCGATGACACGGCGACCATCGGCAACAATTCCCACCTGGCGGTCGCCAAGGACCGGGTGGAGACCATCGACGGCAATCGCGATATCACGGTGCATACCGACCACACCGAACACATCGATGGCGAGCGCGGGTTGAAGGTTGGTGGCAACTATCAGACCCATGCCAATGGCGATATCACCTTCAAGGCCGACGGCGAACTGATTCTGGATGCTCGCAAGATCACGCTGGTGGCGGGCGGCTCGGCCTTGGTGCTCAACGGGGGAAGCGTCGACGTGACGCCGGTGCTCAACGTGGGCGCGGCCTCGCCGAGTGCGGCCGCTTTACCACCGGTGCCGGCGGTGCTGGAAGTGGCCGCTGGCGAAGGCAGCCCCTTCGTCTCCCACTGCCCGCTGGAGGAGGGCTGACATGGCGCCGCCGGACTACTGGGTGGCACGTTGCCATATCGCCGCCCAGACGCCCCAGGCAAGGCGCTGGGAAGAGGAGACCGACGAGGCGGTACTCTCCGTGGCGGTGCTGGCCCACTCCGCCGACGAGGTTCGCACCCTGTTGCAGACCCGGCTGCGCGACGACGGCCTGAGCCTTCTCAAGTTGGACGCTGTCCAGACGTTGCTGCAGCGCTTTCGGCATCAGGGCATGTCACAAACGCTGGTCGAGCTGGCCCACGCCACGACCTCTCGGCAGCCGGTGGTCTACGGCGAGATGCTGGCGCTCGTCATCGAACCCGAACCGGTCGAGCCCGCGCCCATCGAGCCGCCCCTGACCTATCGCGAAACCACCTGGTCGGCGCTACTGACACCCAACCAGCCGCCGCTCTGGGCGGTCATCGATGGTATCAACTGCCGTGAGATCCAGGCGCGCTTGGGCCAATCCGACGCGCAATACACCTGCTTGTACGCCTCCACCAATGCAGAAACTCAAGCCAACGCCCCCTGGCTCGTGCGACTGGAAGCCGACAGCGACCTTCGCGCGTGGCTGGAAAGCCTGCCCCAAGACCAGCACTGGGGCGTGCTGTTTCACTCCCATGCCACGCTCAAGCAACTGCGCGCGCACTTTCGCAAGTTCACCATGCTCTGGACGCCGGCCAACGAGCAGGCCCCGGTGTACTTCCGCTTCTACGACCCGCGCGTGGCGCTGGACATGACCCAGGCGCTGCACACCTGGAAACTGGCGGCCTTCATGGCCCCGCTGGACGCGCTCATGGTGCCCTTGTCGCCGCTGATGGCCTTTCCTGCCGAGCTTACGCTGCTATCCGATGTGGCGCTCGATACCCCGGCTCATGAGGTACAGGGGCGGTTGGCTCAGGTGACCTTGAGCGAACAGGCCCGCGACGCCTGCCGCCAGAGCCGTCAATTTGCGGTCGACCAGAACGAGTTCGCTCGATTTGGAGC
>NZ_JAMZBD010000530.1:0-2024 GCF_024158685.1 Halomonas sp. 707D4
AGCGAGTGCGACTCTCAACGCCGATATGCTTCCCGTCTTGCCCGTGGAGGTCACCGCCGCCTGGAACGAGCGCGTGGAGGCGGCGGATATAAAAGATATCGCCCCTTACTGGCACTTTCCTCACGGCCTGCCCAGCGATGAAAAGCCGTGGCGCGAACGGGCAAGGCGCCTGGCGCGCCAGCTCCAGAATGTGCGTATCGACCGACCGCTCATCGATTCCCCCTACCTGATGCATCTGGCGCGGCTGTCGTTGATGCTGGCGGATCACCACTACTCCAGCCTGACCGACGCCGGGCGGTTGAAAGGGCCGTGGAGCGAGGCGCTCTACGCCAATACCGCCACGGTCGGCGGCAAACGCCAGATGAGCCAGCCGCTGATCGAGCATCTAATCGGCGTGACCCGCGCCACCGGCGAGATCACCCACCGCCTGCCGGACATGCTCGACGCGATGAGCGGCATCACCCACCACAAGGGCTTCAAGGCGCGCAGCAAGCACCCGCGGTTTCGCTGGCAGGACAAGGCGTATGACCTGGCCGTGGGCCTGCGCGAGAAAAGCCGCGCCCAGGGCTTTTTTGGCATCAACATGGCCTCCACCGGCTGCGGCAAGACGATCGCCAACGGGCGCATCTGCTACGGGCTGAGCGAGCCGGAAAAGGGCGCGCGCTTCTCGATTGCGCTGGGCCTGCGCACGCTGACGCTGCAGACCGGGCAGGCCTACCGCGAGCGGCTGGGCCTTGGCAGCGACGACCTGGCCGTGCGCGTGGGCGGCGCGGCCAGCCGCGAACTTTATGAGCATCAGCAGGCCCAGGGCGGCTCGGATTCGCGCGCCGAGCTTCTCGACGAGCAGAGCCACGTCCACTTCGAAGGCAGCCTCGACGACCATCCGGTGCTGGCCCGAGTCATCACTGACCCGCGCGCCCGCGCCCTGATCGGCGCGCCGATTCTGGTCTCCACCATCGACCACCTGATGCCCGCCACCGAAAGCCTGCGCGGCGGCCACCAGATCGCGCCCATGCTGCGCCTGATGAGCAGCGACCTGGTGCTCGACGAGCCGGACGACTTCGATATCGCCGATCTGCCTGCGTTGACGCGCCTGGTCTACTGGGCGGGCCTTCTGGGCTCGCGGGTGCTGCTGTCGTCTGCCACGCTGCCGCCCGCGCTGGTACGCGGGCTCTATGACGCCTACCGGGAGGGCCGCGCCGAGTACCAGCGCCACCGCGGCGTGCCCGGCGCACCCATCGAGCCGGTGTGCGCCTGGTTCGACGAGCACGGCTGCACCCACGCGACCTGCGCCGACGGTGAAGGTTTCGACGCCGCGCATGCGGCCTTCGCCCACAAGCGCGCCGCCAGGCTCGCCACCCTCGAACCGCTGCGGCGTGGCTATCGCGTGCCGTTCACCGCGCCTTCATCGCTTGAGGCGATCAGCGATGCGCTGGCGCAGACGATTCTTGAACAGGCACGTGCGCTGCACGAAGCGCACCACACCCAGGACCCGCAAAGCGACAGACGCGTGAGCTTCGGGCTGGTGCGCATGGCCAACATCGCACCGCTGGTGGCCGTGGCTCAGGCGCTCTACCGCGCCGAGGTGGCCGAGGGCATCCACCTTCATCTGTGCGTCTACCATTCGCAGTTCCCCTTGCTGCTGCGCTCGCGGCTGGAAGCGCGGCTCGACCGGGCGCTGGATCGCCGCGACGAGTTCGCCGTGTTCGACCTGCCGGATATCCGCACGCGCCTGCAAGGCGAGGCGAGAGATCATCTGTTCATCGTGCTTGGCTCCCCCGTGACCGAAGTGGGCCGCGACCATGACTACGACTGGGCAATCGTCGAGCCCTCCTCGATGCGCTCGATCATCCAGCTCGCAGGACGAGTGCGCCGCCACCGCCAGACTCCGATCAGAGCGCCCAATATCGCGCTGCTCGACACCAACGTGAAACACCTGGAAGGGCGGCAGCCCGCCTTCAGCCACCCGGGTTTCGAAACCGCTCAGTACTGGCCGCTGACGACCCACCGGCTCATCGCACTGC
>NZ_JAMZBD010000531.1:0-2000 GCF_024158685.1 Halomonas sp. 707D4
ATCGCCAGCGAAGGGCGTTTGATGACGTGGTTGTAACGCAATCGATTACTCTCAACGAAACCCGAAGGGCGATTGATACGCTGGCCGTCCGAGGCTGTCAAACCCGGCGACAGTGGGTCGAGGCGATTCGGTGCTTGACCTCGCTACTAGCTTAGACAACGATGCAGTCGCTTTCGTCGTGTTTATCCTCATGCTTGCCAAGGAGCCTTCATGCTGCTCGCCTTTCTAGCCGTCGCGATCGGGCTGGTACTACTTATCTGGAGCGCCGAGAAATTCATCGACGGCGCCGCGTCGCTGTCGAAGCTTCTGGGGCTGTCGCCGCTGCTGATCGGCATGCTGGTGATCGGTTTCGGCACCTCGGCCCCGGAAATGATGGTGTCGGTGCTTGCCGCGCTCCAGGGCAACCCTGGCTTGGCGGTGGGCAATGCCTACGGCTCGAATATCGCCAATATCGGCCTGGTGCTCGGCTTCGTCGCGCTCATGGCGCCATTGGCCGTGCATTCGAGCGTGATCCGCAAGGAGATGCCGCTTTTGGTCGGGGCGATGCTGCTCACCGGCTACATGCTCTTCGACGGCTGGGTGACGCGCATCGAGGCGAGCATTCTACTGCTGGCGCTGGCGCTTTTCATCGGTTTCAGCATCTGGCGCGCGCGCGCCCAGCAGGGCGATGCGCTGGAGGAGGAAGTGCTCGACAGTCTCGAGCAGGCGCCCATGTCGCGGGGCAAGTCGCTGTTCTGGACGCTGACGGGGCTGGTGCTGCTGGTCGTGAGCTCACGAATGCTGGTCTGGGGGGCGGTCGAGATCGCCACTGCCTTCGGGGTGAGCGACCTGATCATCGGCCTGACCGTGGTGGCGGTGGGTACTTCGCTGCCCGAGCTCGCCTCGAGCATCAGCGCCTTGCGGCGCGGCGAGCACGACCTGGTGCTGGGCAACGTGGTGGGGTCCAATCTCTTCAATAGCCTCGCGGTGGTAGGGCTTGCCGGCTTGATCGCGCCGATCGAGGCCGGGCGCGAGGTGCTGGTGCGTGACTGGAGCGTGATGACCTGCATGACGCTTCTGATGGTACTGTTCGCCTTCTCCTGGCGCGGACGACCGCGGCGCATCAACCGCGTGGAAGGTGGCGTGCTGTTTGCGCTGTTCATCGGTTACACCGGCTACATGGTGAGCCTCGTGGTGATGAGCTGAGCTATATCGAGTTTGCTTGATGTGCGTCATTGCGCCCCAGCATTGGCGCGCCGAGGGTCGTGTAACGCGTGCGGCCAGGGGCTAAGATGAGCCTGTGAGTAAAGACAAGCTTGGTCGAGCAGCGGGTGAACGGTGCCATGACCGAGTGTTGGTTACCCATGGGCGTTTCATCTTTCCCCGGTTTCAGGAGTGCGTTATGGAACTCGACCCCTTGATGCTTTCGCGAATACAGTTCGCGTTCGTCGTCTGCTTTCATGCCATCTTTCCCGTCTTCACCATCGGCCTTGCTTCGTATATCGCGCTCTTGCACGGCCTGTTCTTCAAGACCGAAAACCCCGCCTGGGACCGGCTGGCCGCCTTCTGGACGCGGGTGTTCGCGGTGGTCTTCGCCATGGGCGTGGTGTCAGGCATCGTGATGTCCTTCCAGTTCGGGACCAACTGGAGCAACTTCTCGCTGGCCGCCTCGAACTTCATCGGGCCGGTGCTGAGCTATGAAGTGGTCACGGCGTTCTTCCTCGAGGCGGCGTTTCTGGGTGTGCTGCTCTTTGGCCGCGGCAAGGTGCCCGAAGGCGTTCATCTCTTCGCGGCGATCATGGTCGCGGTAGGCACCTTCATTTCCGCGTTCTGGATTCTCTCGGCCAACAGCTGGATGCACACGCCGGCCGGCGTCGAGCTGATCGACAACCGCTTCCACGTCACTTCCTGGAGCGCGGCGATCTTCAATCCCTCCTTTCCCTACCGTTTCGCGCACATGGCGGTGGCATCGTTCATCACCGGCGGGTTCGTGGTGGCCGGCGTCAGCGCCTGGTTTTTGC
>NZ_JAMZBD010000532.1:0-1993 GCF_024158685.1 Halomonas sp. 707D4
GTACTCGCCGAAATGCTCACGCTGCCGACGGAGGCCTACATCGCCGAGCAGCAGCGCATCGTCGATGTGGACGCCATCCACGCCGCCCGAGAGTTCATGCGCCAGTCATTGGCCGTGGCCCTGCGCGACGAGTTCATCGCCACCTACGAGGCCAACGCGAGCGATGAGCCCTACGCGCCCACGCCGGAGCAGATCGCCACGCGCAGTCTCAAGAACGTGGCGCTGGCTTACCTGATGGCCATCGAGGACGACAAGGGCCTCGAGCTTTGTCAGGCCCAGTTCGCGGCGGGGCGCAACATGACCGACGTGCGCCAGGCCTTGACGCTGCTGGTGCACAGCGACCGCCAGGACCTGGCAGCGCCGGCGCTCAAGGCCTTCGGCGAAAAGTGGGCGCACGACTCGCTGGTGATGGACCAGTGGTTCACGGTGCAGGTCACAAGGCCCCAGCCGGACGTGCTCGAGCGCGTCGAATACCTGATGGACCATCCGGCGTTTTCGATCAAGAATCCCAACAAGGTGCGCGCGCTGATCGGCGCGTTCACCCAGAACCGGGTGAACTTCCATCGCCTGGATGGCCAGGGCTACCGACTGCTCGCCGACGTGGTGATCGAGCTCAACCGGCTGAACCCGGAAATCGCCGCGCGGCTGATCACGCCGTTGACGCGCTGGCAGCGTTTCGACGAGAGCCGCCAGGCGCTGATGCGCCAGGAGCTTGCGCGTATCAAGCAGGAGCCGCTGTCGTCCAACGTTTACGAAGTGGTGGAGAAAGCGCTGGCCTGAAGGTGCCCATAACCCAAGGAAAGGAATACGTCGGTGAGCGACTCACGAAAGCGTTATTTGCTGATTGTCAACGGAAAGTCCTCCAGCAATCCGGAGCTGCGCGAAGCGGTGCAGAGCGCTCGTGACCGGGGTTTCACGATCACCGTTCGGGCCACCTGGGAAGGTGGCGATGCGGCGGAGTTCGCCGAGAAGGCGTTCGGCGAAGGCTTCACCCACGTGATCGCCTGCGGTGGCGACGGCACGGTGAACGAAGTCGTCAATGGCCTGATGCGCGTGGCCCACGACCAGCGTGCGGCGCTGGGTATCGTGCCGCTGGGCAGCGCCAACGACTTCGCGACCTCGGTAGGGCTGCCGCTTGCGCCGGGTGCCGCGCTCGAGGCGGCGCTGGAGCTTAGGGCGCACCCGATCGACGTGGTGCGCCTGACGGCCGAGTCCGGCGACGAGCAGGCCATCGGCTATTACGTCAACATGACCACCGGCGGCTTCGGCGCCGAGGTCACCTCGTCCACCCCCAAGATGCTCAAGCGCATGCTGGGCGGCGGGGCGTATTCTCTGATGGGCGCGCTTAAGGCGTGGCGCCACAAGAGCTATCGCGGCACCCTGCACTGGCAGGAGCGCGAAGAGAGCGCGTCGCTCTTGCTGCTGGCGCTGGGCAACGGCCGCCAGTCCGGAGGCGGCCAGGTGCTGGCGCCACGCGCCAAGCTCGACGATGGGCGACTCGACGTGCTGCTGGTCAAGGATTTTTCGTCGGTGTGGGAGCTTCCCACGCTGGTGGGCGAGCTGCAGGATTTTCCCAGTGAAGGACGCTACGTCCACTACTTCACCGCGCCGAAGCTGACCGTGACCACCCGGCCCGACGACGAGCCCTGGCCCTTGACCCTGGACGGCGAGCCGCGCCGCCACGAGCGCTTCACCGTCGAGGTGGTGCCGCTGGCGCTGGGCGTACTGCTGCCCGAAGAGTGCGCGCTGCTGTCCGCCAACGACCGCCATTGAGCGCAAGCATGATCGATCGACCGCGTCGATCGAGAGACAAACGAAGGAGCGAGCGATGACAAACCGTGTATGGATACCCCTGCTGGCGAGCCTGGCGCTCGTATTGAGCGCCTGCAGCGAGCCCGAGGAGGACCCGAACGTCGACCTCGGCGAGCAGGAGAGCTCGGTGGCCGATGACGAGGTGATCCAGAACGAGGAGGCGCCTGCCGCCGCCGAGAAC
>NZ_JAMZBD010000533.1:0-1982 GCF_024158685.1 Halomonas sp. 707D4
CCCACAACGCCGAGCGCCATGTGCAAAAGCTCGGCGTTGTGGGTGAGCATGGCCGGGTAGTTGTAGGCGGCGCCGTCGGAGTCGCCCAGGGTATCGACGTAGAGCGGCCCGGCCAGGGCGATGTTGCTCTCGCGCGACAGTGCATCCATGTGGATGTAGGGCGTGGTGCTCTCGAAGAACAGCGCCGGCGGGCGGGTCTGGGTCAGCCGCTCGCTCATGGCGGCCATGTCGAAGGCGCTGCCCAGAGTGTCGGCGTTGCTGCCCCAGATGGCGGCATACTCGAAGCCGAAGGCGCGGGCGAAGTAGGCCATGCCGGCTTCGCTGGTGAACAGCACCCGGTTGGTCTGCGGTATGCCCTGAAGGCGCTCGTGGACCCGCTCGGCAAGCAATCCGAGCGAGCGGCGGGTCTCCTCGGCCCGAACGCGAAAGCCCTCGGCCTTTTGCGGGTAGCGCTCGGCGAGAGTGCGCGCGATCACCTCCACGTAGGCGCTGGCGCCGGCCGGGTCCATCCACATGTGCGGGTCCGGGGAGCCCTCGAGACGACCCACCGGCGTCGGCAGGGGGGTGAAGTCGGCGCGCTCGGCGACCGCCTTCAGGCGCAGGTCATTGCCGGCCATCGCTTCGACGTGCCTGAGCCAGGGCTCGAGGCCGAAGCCGTTGTAGAAGACGATGTCCGCCTCCTCGATGGCCAGGACGTTGGGCGGCGTGAGCTCCCAGCGATGGACGTCCTGATCACGAGGAACGATGGTGACGACCTCGATCTCGTCGCCGGCCACGCGCTTGACCAGATCGCCCAGAACGGAGAACGAGGCAATCACTCGAAACGAGGAATCCGCCAAGGCAGGTGCGGCCATCCATAGCGAGCCGATCACCAGCAAGGCTTTCCAGAGTGAGCGTTGCTTCATTGGGTGTGTCCCTCGTGAAAAAGCGGCAGATCATAATGATTGTGTCGAAGGGTTGCCAGTTCCATCCTCACGGGCCTGTCTTTCGAGTCCCTGTCTTTCGAGTCTCAGGACATCGAGGGCGATCGTTCGGTGGCCCTGCACCCCGCCGCCCGGTTAGGGTATCATCGTTTTACAATCGATCGGTCAGTAGGATGGCGTCCGGGTGGCAAAAGTGTGCAAGGCACCGCGTGTGCTGATGATAGATAACTACGACAGCTTCACGTTCAATATCGTCCAGTACCTGCGCGAGCTGGGCGCCGAGGTACTCACCCATCGCCACGATGCCATCACGCTCGAGGAGATCGCGGCGCTGGCTCCCACCCACCTGGTCATCTCGCCGGGCCCCTGCACCCCCAACGAGGCGGGCATCTCGCTCTCTGCCATCACCCACTTCGCCGGTCGACTGCCGATGCTGGGCGTGTGTCTTGGCCACCAGGCGATCGGCCAGGCCTTCGGGGCCCGGGTGGTGCGCGCACCATGCGTGATGCATGGCAAGACCTCGCGTATCGCGCATACCGGGGCGGGCGTGTTCAAAGGGCTCGAAGCGCCGCTGACCGTCACCCGCTACCACTCGCTGGTGGTCGACCGCGAGAGCTTGCCGGAGTGCTTCGAGGTCACCGCCTGGACGCCGGAAGACGACGCGACGCCGGGTCTGATCATGGGCTTTCGCCACCGCACCCTTGCCATCGAAGGCGTGCAGTTTCATCCTGAGTCGATTCTCACCCGCCAGGGCCATGCGCTGCTGGGGAATTTTCTGGCCGGTCGCTGAGCGCCCCATTCACGTCTAGAGGCTTTTCTGTTCATGCAAATGCGAGACGCCATTAACGCGGTGATGCGCCGCGAAGATCTCACTTTCGACACCATGCGCGCCCTGATGCGCCAGATCATGACCGGCGAAGCCTCGGATGCGCAGATCGGCGGCCTGCTGGTCGGCCTCTCCATGAAAGGCGAGAGTGCCGTGGAGATCAGCGCCGCCGCCCAGGTGATGCGCGATCTGATGCGCCCGGTCAACCTCCACGCCGAGAACGTGGTGGACAT
>NZ_JAMZBD010000534.1:0-1982 GCF_024158685.1 Halomonas sp. 707D4
CCATGCCGCGATCCGCCGGCCAGCCGGTGAGCTGGGCCATCTGCACGAACAGCAGCAGAAGCGAAAGCCCGGTGATCACCTCGGGCATCACCAGGGGCGCCGTCACCATGCTCGACAGCGCCGTCTTGCCGCGAAAGCGTCCGAAGCGAGTCATCACGAAGGCCGCCACGGTTCCCAGGCATACCGCCATGCTGGCGGCGAAGAAGGCGATCTCGAGGCTCGTCCAGACGGCGGCGAGGATCTGGCGGTCGCGAAACAGCGCCCCGTACCACTGGGTGGAGAAGCCCGCCCACACGGTGACCAGGCGCGAGGCGTTGAAGGAGTAGACCACCAGTACCAGCATCGGCAGGTAGAGAAACACCAGCCCCACCACGAGCATCACGGTGGTGAACGACGGCATGCGCGGCTTTCTCATTTTTCGAGCTCCCGGGACTGGTAGCGGTGAAACCACACGATGGGCACGAGCAGCAGTGCCAGCATCACCATGGCGAGCGCCGAGGCGACCGGCCAGTCGCGGTTCAGGAAGAACTCCTCCCACAGGACCTTGCCGATCATCAGCGTATCCGGCCCGCCGAGAAGCTCGGGGATGACGAACTCCCCTACCGCCGGGATGAACACCAGCATCGAGCCCGCGATGATGCCGCCCATGGAGAGCGGCAGCGTCACCTTGAGGAAGGTGTTGAGCTTGCGCGAGCCCAGGTCCGCCGCCGCCTCCAGCAGCGAGTTGTCGAGCCGCGTGAGGTGGGCGTAGAGCGGCAGCACCATGAACGGCAGGTAGGCGTAGACGATGCCGATCACCACGGCGAACCGGGTGTTCATCATGCGCAGGGGCGAGTCGATCAGCCCCAGGCTCATCAGCAGGTTGTTGAGCAGGCCGCTGTTGCTGAGAATCCCCATCCAGGCGTAGACCCGGATCAGAAACGAGGTCCAGGACGGCAGCATCACCAGCAGCAGGAGGATGAGCTGCCAGCGCGCCGGCGCCCGGGCCATGGCGTAGGCCATCGGGTAGCCGAGCAGCAGACACACCAGCGTCGAGATGAACGCCGTCTGGATCGAGCCCCAGTAGGCCGCCACGTAGAGCGAATCCGACAGCAGGAACAGGTAGTTGCCCAGGTTCAGGAAGACGTGCAGCGTCTGGTCGGCGTACTCGAGCAGCGGCCCGAAGGGCGGAATCGCCACCATCGATTCGGACAGGCTGATCTTCAGCACTAGGGCGAAGGGCAGCAAGAAGAACAGCGTCAGCCACACCAGCGGCAGCGCGATCACCGCGCGACGGCCGAGCTTCAGGCGCTGCAGGCGCGCGGCGAACGTAAGCGACTTCATCAAGGGCGCTCTCCTGAATCCACGCTCATCGGTTGAGCACAATGGCGCTGTGGTCTTCCCAGTACACGTAGACGTCGTCCTCCCAGGTGGGACGATCGCCACGCCGCTCGACGTTGGCCATGCTCACCTTGATCGTCTGTCCCGTGGCGGTGCGCACGTAGTAGAGCGAGTAGCCGCCGAGGTAGGCGATGTCGTCGACCTTGCCCGCCTCCCAGTTGTAGGCGCCTTCCGGCTTCTCGCGGGAGAGCCAGATCTTCTCCGGGCGCAGTGCCGCCCACACCCGCCGATCCATCGCCTGGGTGGTGATGCCGTGGTCGATGTAGATCGGTCGTGACAGCAAGGGCGTCTCGATGGTGCAGTGATCCGCCGCGTCCTCGACGATCTCGCCCTCGAACAGGTTCACCGTGCCGACGAACTCCGCCACCATGCGACTCGCCGGGCTCTCGTAGATATCCACCGGCGAGCCCACCTGCTCGATCCAGCCGTCGGCCATGATCGCCACGCGATCCGCCATGGTCATCGCCTCTTCCTGGTCGTGGGTCACCATGATGCAGGTCACACCGACCTGCTCGATGATCTCGACCACCTCGAGCTGCATCTCGGTGCGCAGCTTCTTGTCCAGCGCCCCCATCGGCTCGTCGAGCAGCAGGAGCTTGGGC
>NZ_JAMZBD010000535.1:0-1976 GCF_024158685.1 Halomonas sp. 707D4
AGAACGCCGTGTTCGGCCGGATCGCGGCCCAGACCGCCAAGCAGGTCATCGTGCAGAAGGTGCGCGAGGCCGAGCGCGCCGAAGTGGTTCGCCAGTACGCCGACCGTGAAGGCGAGCTGGTCGCCGGTATCGTCAAGAAGACGACCCGTGATGGCCTGATCATCGACCTTGGCGAGAACGCCGAGGCGTTCCTGGCGCGCAACGAAATGATCCACGGCGAGCGCTACCGCATGAACGAACGCGTGCGGGCGCTGCTGGTCAAGGTCGATGCGGATGCCCGCGGCGCTCAGCTGCAGCTCTCGCGCACCAATCCCCAGTTCATCATCGAGCTGTTCAAGATCGAGGTGCCGGAGATCGCCGAGCAGCTCATCGAGATCAAGGGCGCGGCGCGCGATCCGGGCTCGCGGGCCAAGATCGCGGTCAAGACCAACGACCGGCGCATCGATCCGGTCGGTGCCTGTGTCGGCATGCGCGGTTCGCGCGTGCAGGCGGTCTCCTCCGAGCTTCAGAACGAGCGTGTCGACATCGTGCTGTGGGACGACAACCCCGCGCAGCTGGTCATCAACGCCATGGCACCGGCGGACGTCGCCTCGATTCTGGTCGATGAAGACGCTCACGCCATGGACGTCGCGGTCGCCCAGGACAACCTGGCCCAGGCCATCGGTCGAAGCGGTCAGAACGTGCGCCTGGCCTCGGAACTCACCGGCTGGCGGATCAACGTCATGACCGAGGACGAGGCCGAGTCCAAGCGCGAGCAGGAGATCGACAGCCTGGTCGACTCTTTCGTTTCGCACCTGGGCGTGGACGACGAGGTCGCGCGCCTGCTGGTCGAGGAAGGGTTCACCACCCTGGAAGAAGTGGCCTACGTGCCGCTTGAAGAGATGCTCGAGATCGAGGAGTTCGACGAAGAGCTGGTCGAGCAGCTGCGCGCCCGCGCCAAGGATGAACTCCTGACGATGGCGATCGCCTCGGAAGAAGCGCTCGACGGCGCCCAGCCGGCGAATGACCTGCTCGAAATGGACGGCATGGAGCGCCATCTGGCCTTCATCCTGGCCAGTCGCGGCATCGTCACCATGGAGGATCTCGCCGAGCAGTCTGTCGATGATCTGATCGATATCGAGGAATTGGACGAAGCGCGCGCAGCGGCACTGATCATGACTGCCCGTGCGCCCTGGTTCGAAGACGACAGTGAAGCGGCTTCGAACACACAGTAAACAGGTCACGGGCTTTGGAGGGTCACTATGTCAGATATGACGGTTAAGGATTTTGCAGTGAAAGTGGGCCGCGACGTGCCCCGCCTGCTGGAACAGATGAAAGAGGCGGGCCTTGCGCACGCCTCGGAAAACGATGCCGTGTCCGAAGAGGACAAGCAGACGCTCTTGAGCTTTCTCAAGAAGAGCCACGGCGGCAGCGACGCGGATGCGGGCAAGAACCGCATCACCCTGACGCGCAAGACGCGCAGCCGCATCAAGACCGGCGAGCGCGGCAAGACCATCGAGGTCCAGGTTCGCAAGAAGAAGACCTACGTCAAGCGCGAAGAAGAAGAGAAGCCCAAGGCAGCGGAGCCGGAACACACCGGTCCCCGCCAGCTGGTCGGCGACATGGCCGAAGCGGAAGCCGAGCGCAAGGTGCGTGAAGCCGAAGAGCGCGCGGCCGCCGAGAAGGCCAAGGCCGCCGAGGACGCCGCGCGCAAGGAGACCGAAGGCAAGGCCGCGGCCGCCAAGCTCGAGGTGCCGGAGCTTCAGATCGACGACACCCCGGCGTCCGACGACCTGCCCCCGGCACCGCCGAAGGAAGGCCGTACCGATCGCCGTACCGCGCCGCCCAAGAAGACGGCCGCCAAGAAGAAGGGCCGTGACGACGACGAGGATCGCGGTGATCGCGAAGAGCGCAAGCGCGGTGGCGCCGGCAAGAAGGCCAAGCGCGCCGAGCGTCGCGGCGGTCGTCGTGGCAGCGTCAGCGGCAACGGCAAGCAC
>NZ_JAMZBD010000536.1:0-1962 GCF_024158685.1 Halomonas sp. 707D4
ACTCTCCACCGCATGCTCGAGAAACGAGAGCTCGAGCGCGGCGGCGCTTTCGTCGGCGACCTCCGCCTGCGCCTGGGTCAATGCGCCGTGGTCGATCAGCCGCCTGGCAACGCCGGTCAGCTCGCGGTCGTAATGGGGCTCGTCGAAGGGGGTGGGGCTCATAAGCTTCGCCTGGCAGTAGGGGCGGCAACGAGGGGCAGTTGCCATCAAAACTACTATAGTGCATGTTCCAGCGTCATCAAAAAGCCTGAATAGCGCTGAAAAACGGCTGATAAACCCCAGTTGCCAAGGGATGAGAGCTGGTCTAATGTGAATCCATAACGGGCTAAGCCCCTTTAGCTCACCCCACGACTCTAGGCAAGGGAACCCATCATGCAAACCCCGACCACCTCGCAAGTGCGCCGTTACTACCAGGCTGGCTTCACGCTGATCGAGCTTCTGATCGTAGTAGCTATTATTGGTATTTTGGCCGCTGTAGCAATACCTCAATATGGTAACTATTTAGATAGATCAGCTAGAAGCGCTTGCATGTCCGAGCTAGGATCATTTAGATCTTTGGCAGTGATGGCAAATGCAGATGTCGGAGCTGATGCTGGCGGAAATACTGATGCAAATAATTTCAGCTTTGAAGCTTGTAACGTTAGTGACACACCGGCTGATACAGTTAGGAGTGGAATTGCAGCAAGATTTACTGGGACTAGCGACGCAACTACTAATCAGGTAGTACCTACCTCTAGAGATGGAATAAATGTAGAGGTCACCCCAAGTGGTCAAGTAGTTAGCGGAAATTAATATATATTCAATACTTTCTAAGTAGCGTGTAGCTCTCTCTTTTTTTAAGGTGATAGAGAGAGCTTTAAAATGAATTTCAATATTATTCTTTTAATTTAATAGCCACTGTTACTTAGTGTGTGTTTTTTTAAAGAAATATGTATTTTATCGTTATTTGACTAAATATGCATGTTGTTAAATAGGTATATTGAAAGGGTCAAGGTTAGCTTGTTTAGGTAGAATGCATGCTAAAAAGATTGTTTAAATTGTATTTTTAAATTGTATTATAGATAGATGATTTAGAGCGCCTTGCTTCCCGTGAGAATGAATATGAAATATTTCTGAGATTTTTAAACTATATGAGCAATTTTAAGTATTACGGTCTTATTGTTTTTAAAAAAAGTGACGACTACCAGGCTTGAGCTAGCATACACTATAAAGTATTCATTTAATGACTTAATGTTGTCATTGAATATCGACTAGAGTTTGAAAGAACTCCTGATACATGTGTCTATTTTTAGTCATATTTTTTCCCCAATTTAATACTAAGCTTAACGCTCTGTTCGTAAGGAGTGGATGTATGAAAACCCCTGTTCTAAGCGCTGTCTTGACTGTTTCACTTACATGGAATGCTTTAGCATTAGCCCAACCCGCCCATGCCCCCGCGCACGGCGCACGTGGCCACCAGCAGGATCATCACTCACAAGATAATTATCCCCGTGGTTCCCACCACGAGTCTCACTATCGATCCGATCTCCCCCGTTTCAACGAACAAGATATTCTGCGCATCCTTCGCCAGTACGACGTTCGTGCCGATGATTCGTTGCCGCCGGGCATGCGCAATCGCCTGGCTCAGGGCAAGCCGCTGCCGCCGGGGATCGCCAAGCGTTTCGATGATCGCGTGTATCGCGAGCTTCCCCAGTACCCCGGCTACGAGTGGGAACGAGTGGGTGCGGACGTGGTGCTGATCGAGGCCGCCACGCGCATCGTGGTTGATATCATTACCAACGCCTTGATCCGCTGATGTCATGACACCGCCATCTTCAGCGCCTACCATGAAGCGTTTGAACCTTGAATACGGGAGAGCATATGGCGGTTACCTTGAAGGCGCGCCTGGATGAGGCGGTGCGCATCGCCGAAGAGGCGGGGCGGATGATCACTCAGGCTCGAGCGGAGCAGCGTTTCGATGAT
>NZ_JAMZBD010000537.1:0-1961 GCF_024158685.1 Halomonas sp. 707D4
GCTGGATACCGAGCGGGCCATCGAGCTGGCGCTGGCCTGCTCGCAGGCCAGCGCCAGCTCGATGGCCCGCTCGGTATCCAGCGCCCAGGGGTGATGCACCTTCAAGTCGGGAAGGTCGGTGGCCATTTTCGATGCCTCGGCAAGCCCTGCCGCCGGGTCCTCGCCGGTGTAGCGAGCGATCGCCAGCGCCTTCTCGACCACCGCCTTGATCGAGGCAGAGCTCGCGTCCGAAGAGGAGGCGCTGCCCTTGCGCTTGCCGACGTACAGCGTGACCGCGATGCCCTGGTCGCGGGAGAGCTCGACGGTCTCCACCTCGCCCAGGCGCACGCTCACGCCCAGCCCCTGGTCGACGCTGGCGCCGACCTCCGCTTCGCTGGCGCCGAGCTTGCGCGCCAGGGCCAGTGCTTCCTGCGCACGTGCGGCCAGCTCTTTTTCCTGGGCGGCCGCGTCGAATGCCTGTGCCATCATCGTCTCCTTGTCGCCAGTGTCGCCGGCGCATCAATGTGGTGGTCGCAGCTGGTATACTAGCCAACGACATATCTATTTAGTGAGTGCCCGTATGCCTAGAAGACGCCCCGCCCCCGCCGAGTTCGAGGAGTCACCGGAAGAGTCGCTGCGCCCCAGCAAGTCCCAGCTCAAGCGCGAGATGCACGAGCTCCAGGCGCTCGGCGAAACGCTGATCGCCATGAAACCCGAGGAGCGCGCCCGCTTTCCGCTCTCGGACGACATGCTCGCCGCCATCGACGAGACCGCGCGCATCCGCTCCCACGAAGGGCGCCGGCGTCACATGCAGTACGTCGGCAAGTTGATTCGTAAAGAGGACCTGGTCGCCATCCAGGCCGTCTTCGACACGATCGAGGCCGAGAAGACCCAGCGCGACCATGCCTTTCACCGTCTCGAGAAGTGGCGCGACCGGCTCGTCACCGAAGGCGACCCGGCGGTGGACGCTTTCCTGGCCGAGTATCCGAGCGCCGATCGTCAGCTGATCCGCCAGCTGGTGCGCAACGCCCAGAAGGAGCGCGACCAGCAGAAACCGCCGGCCAGCGCCCGCAAGCTCTTCAAGCACCTGCGCGACACTCTCGAGCTCTGAGCCCGGTTCACGACTGCGTGCCGCCCACGGTCAGCTCGTCGAGCTTGAGCGTGGGCTGGCCGACGCCGACCGGCACGCCCTGCCCCTCCTTGCCGCACACGCCGACCCCGGTATCCATCGCCAGGTCGTGGCCGATCATCGATACCCGCCCCATTGCTTCCGGGCCGTTGCCGATCAGCGTCGCGCCCTTGACCGGTGCGGTGATGCGCCCCTCCTCGATCAGGTAGGCCTCGCTTGCCGAAAAGACGAACTTGCCCGAGGTGATGTCCACCTGGCCGCCGCCGAAGCTGACCGCGTAGAGGCCGCGCTTGACGCTCTTGATGATGTCCTCCGGCGCGTCCTGGCCCGCCAGCATCACGGTGTTGGTCATGCGCGGCATCGGCAGGTGCGCAAACGACTCGCGCCGGGCATTGCCGGTCGGCGCCATGTTCATCAGCCGGGCGTTGAGCTTGTCCTGCATGTAGCCGGTGAGGATGCCGTCCTCGATCAAGGGGGTGTACTGGCCCGGCGTGCCTTCGTCGTCGACGCTCAGCGAGCCGCGCCCGTCGCGAATGGTCGCATCGTCCACCACCGTGACCCCGGGGGCAGCCACGCGCTGGCCCATGCGCCCGGCGAAGGCGGAGCTGCCCTTGCGGTTGAAGTCGCCTTCGAGCCCATGGCCCACCGCCTCGTGAAGCAGGATGCCTGGCCAACCCGCGCCCAGCACCACCGGCAGTTGCCCCGCCGGGGCGTCCACCGCGTCGAGGTTGACCAGTGCCTGGCGCACCGCCTCGCGGGCGTAGCGCTCGGGCGCCCCTTGCGCCTTGAGCTCGGCCATCGAATAGCGCCCGCCGCCGCCGCCCCCGCCGCGCTCGCGGCGGCCGTTACGAGC
>NZ_JAMZBD010000538.1:0-1951 GCF_024158685.1 Halomonas sp. 707D4
GTCTCGATCCTGTCGAACAAGGCGCCCACCGCCTGCACGTCGGCCACGTTCGCCTGACACGCCATGGCCTGGCCGCCCTGAGCCTTTATCTCTTCGACCACCTGGGCGGCGGCGTCGGTACTTCCCGCGTAGTTGACGACGACCGCGAAGCCGTCGGCGGCCAGCGCCTTGGCGATCGCCGCACCGATCCCCCGTGAGGCGCCGGTCACCAGCGCTACCTTTGCTTCGATCATGATGTGACTCCTGTTCCGTTGTCATGGGTGGGCCCCAGCATAAGCGAAACCTCGTACGCTATAATCAATCCAATTCCGCCATCACTTGTCGGAAAGGGGGAACAATGGATCGACTCGATACGATGCAGGCGTTTACTCGGATCGTCGAGCGGCGAAGCTTCACCCAGGCGGCGCAGGACCTGAACATCTCGCGCTCCACCTTGACCGAGGCGATCAAGGCCATGGAGGCGCGCCTGGGCGTGCGTCTTCTGCAGCGCACCACCCGTTCGGTCACGCCCACCCAGGAGGGCGAGGCGTACTACCACCGCTGCCTGAGCATTCTGGCCCAGGTGGAAGAGGCCGACACCCTGGCCGCCGACGCCCCGCGCGGCGTGCTGAAGGTGGATGTTCACGGCACCCTGGCCCGGCACTTTCTGCTGCCCGGGCTTCCCGCCTTTCTGGAGGCGAACCCGGAGCTGGACATCGTGCTCAGCGAAGGCGACCGGCTGGTGGATCTGGTGGGCGAGGGCATCGACTGCGTGCTGCGGGTCGGCATTCTGCAGGATAGCGACATGGTCGCCCGCCAGGTGGCCCTCCTCGACGAAGTCACGGTGGCCTCCCCCGACTACCTGGCCCGCCACGGCACGCCGCAAAGCCCGGCGGCGCTGGCCGGCCACGCGATCGTGGGTTTTCACTCCAGCCGGGTGGGGCATACGCTGCCGCTGGAGCTGATGGAGGAAGGCGAAGCGCACTACGTGGTGCTGCCGGCCCACGTCACCGTGACCGGCGCCGACACCTACCGCGCCGCTGCCCTCCAGGGCCTCGGCATCGCCCAGCTGCCGCGCTATCACGTCGCGCAGGCGCTTCGCGAGGGTCGGCTGGTCGAGCTTCTGCCCGATACCCCGCCTGCCGGCTCCCCGGTCTCCCTCCTTTACCCCAGCAACCGCCAGCTCTCGCCGCGGGTGCGGGTGTTCATGGACTGGGTGGCGGCGGTGTTCGAGGAGCACGAGCCGTAGAGCACATCGCTACAGCACGTCCAGCAGCGACAGCTGGCGCATGGCGTCCTGGGCTTCCGGGGCGTCATCGGCGGCTTCGAGCACCTTCTGGTAGCCGCGTGAGGACTGGATGGTCGACTCGTCGTCGAGCCACATCATTGCCTGCTCGCGGGAGTCGGCCAACTGGTGCTTCAAGCCGCCGAACTGGGTACCGATCTGCCCCCAGGCGCGGCTGAAGATCCAGTCGCCGAACATATCCTGGTGAATATGCACCAGCACATAGTCATGGTCGGTTTCCCAGCGTACGATCACTTCTGTCTCCTTGAACCCCTCGTCACGCTCGATCGCGCGCCTTCGCCGTATTGTAAAGCTCGGATACTCAAACGCCTATGAAACTCGTCATCGATGCCAACATTCCCGCCGCCGACCACTGCTTCGCCCCTCTGGGCCGCGTCATTCGCCTGCCTGGGCGCGAGATCACCGCGCAGGACGTGCGCGACGCCGATGCGCTGATCGTGCGTTCGATCACCCGGGTCGACGAGGCGCTGCTCGCGGGCAGCCGGGTACGCTTCGTCGGCAGCTGCACCATCGGGGTGGATCATGTCGACACCCGCTGGCTTGCCGCGCACGGCATCGGCTTTGCGAATGCCCCTGGCTGCAACGCCGAGGCGGTGGTCGACTACGTGCTGAGCAGCCTCGTCACGCTGGGCGAGCGCCAGGGGTGGTCGCTGTTCGAGCGCCGGG
>NZ_JAMZBD010000539.1:0-1950 GCF_024158685.1 Halomonas sp. 707D4
TTGCTGCCGAGGTCGATTTGCCCTTCGCCGGCCATGTCGATGCCGGGCAGCGTGATCGTCATGTCGTCGCTCGTGACCACGCCGCCCTGGATGTCGAAGGTGGCCCCGAACTGATCGAAGCGGGTGTCCGGCTGCCAGTCGCGCAGCGTGCCCTGCCCGTCGAGCTGGGCGGCGAGCTCGCACATCTGCTGCGAGACGTTGGTGTCGAGAATCGCGCCGTCGTTGAGGCGCGCGGTAAGCTCGCCATTGAGGTGGCGGGTCAGCACCGAGCGCGTGTTGCCCTGGGTGGCGAGCTCGCCCTGCAGATTGAAGCGGCCGCGAATCGGCGAGGCTTCCTCGCTGAAGGTCTCGACCAGCGGGGCGACCTGAACACCCTCGACCCGCGGCGCGAGCTGCCATTCGAGTACCGGCTCCCGGGCGTCGATGGCCCCGGTGGCCGCGAGCGTGCCGCTGTAGAAGCGCGACTCGAAGCCGGTCAGCCGATGCAGACCCTGCTCGCCGCGCAGCGCCATGCGCGCATTGGTGAAGGTCAGCCCGCCCAGCACCAGCTCGTCGAGCTCGAGATCGCCGCTCAGATCGAGGTCGGCGAGCCACGCCTGGGGCAGCATCTCGTGCTCGTCTTCTTCCTGGGCCATGGCACGACGGATCAGGCCAAGCCCGGCCTGCTGAGAAGTCACCGGCCCCGGCAGGTAGCGATCCAGATCGAGCGTGTCGCCGGTCAGGTCGAAGGCCAGCGCGCTGGCATCGAAGGCGCCGGAGAGGGCGCCGGTGAAGGTGCTGTCATCCAAGACCAGCGAGAGCTGCGGCAAGGCGAGCTGTTCGAGATCCCCTTCCACGGGACTGGTCATGGCGACATCGCTCAGCGCCGCTTCGCTGGCGGTGTTGAGCTCGAGGCCGAACCGCGTGAGCCAGGGACGTAGATTGAACGGCGCGGCGTTGAGCTGGCCCCGGTAGCGCGGTGCGTCCTGGAACTGCTCGACGTTGAGATGCCCACTTAGGCGCAGTCCGTCCGGGCCCGTGAGCTGGGCGTCACGCAGCTGAGCGGTCTGCGCTGCCCAGTCGGCTTCCAGGGCGAAGGCCAGCGAAAGCGCCAGGCTCCCTTGCCAGTTCTCCGGGTGGCGCAGGCCGGTTTCCAGGGTGGCGTCGGTCACGCTCAGGCGCCGCTCGCCGAGCCGAGCCACCATTTCTGCCGCCTTGAGGTTCACCTGCTGGGGTTCGCTGCCCTCGACGGTACTCGAGCGAGTGCCTAGCTGAAGGCCTTCCAAGGTGACGCGCTCGTCATTCAGCCCCAGGCGCACCCGGGTTTCCAGGTTCACTTCGCTGGTGAACGCCGGCGCGCGCTCGAGCGCCTCCGCGTCCAGGCGATGGTGCTTGGTCAGAGTGAACATCGCCTTGAGCGGGAAGGAGCGGGTCGGATTGACGTTGCTGCCGGAGATGTTGAGCGATTGAAGCCGCCAGAGCGCCTGCTCGAGTTCGTCGCGAAAGCGGATGTCGGCATTGCGCACTTCGACGCTTGCGATGTTGAGCACGACCGACAGGTTGCCGGCATCGACGTGGGGGCCGGCGCTGGCCGGCGCCAGCACGGTCTCGGCGCTTTCATTGTTGTGCTCGGCCAGCCGGTCCATCAGCGCCTGCCAGTTGCCTTCGCCCTGCGCGTCGCGCTCAAGGTTCAGGCGCACGCCATCGAGGGTCAGGCCATCGATGGCGATCTCGCCGCGCAGCAGCGGCGCGAAGGCCACGCTCACTTCGGCGCGCTCGACGGCGGCGAAGGCGGTGTCGTCGCGGCTCTGCTCGGGAAGCCAGGCGCGCGCCTGCTCGACGCCGACCCCGATGCGCGGGTAGAACGACCAGGTGATCGGCCCCTCCAGCGCCAGGTCGAGCCCGGTCTGCTCCTCGACCACCTCGACCAGGCGCGGCTTGAAGTCCTCGGGGTCCAGAAACGTGGTGACA
>NZ_JAMZBD010000540.1:0-1949 GCF_024158685.1 Halomonas sp. 707D4
CGAACACCGACAAGATCTTCTTCGGTGCCTTCGTGAGCCTCGAGGACGACGACGGCGAGCCGCTCGATATCCGCATCGTCGGCCACGACGAGATCGACCCCCAGAAACGCTGGATCAGCATCGACTCCCCCATGGCGAAAGCGCTGCTCGGCAAGGAAGTGGATGACGAGATCACCGTGCAGACCCCGAGTGGCGAGGATTTCTATACCGTGACCAACATTCGCTACCCGCAGATGTCGGCCTCGTGACGCCTTGGATGAGCGAGTAACCGGATGCTGGCACTGACCATCTTCGCCACCACCCTGACGTTGGTGATATGGCAACCCAAGGGATTAGGAATTGGCACGAGCGCCCTGCTCGGAGCTTTCGTTGCTCTGCTCTGCGGCGTGGTGGCGTTCGAGGATATCGGCGCTGTGTGGCATATCGTCTGGGACGCCACCTTCACCTTCGTGGCCTTGATCGTCATTTCGCTGCTGCTCGACGAAGCAGGCTTTTTCAACTGGGCGGCGCTTCACGTGGCACGCTGGGGCCAGGGGCGCGGGGCGCTGCTGTTTGTGCTGATCGTGATACTGGGCGCGTTGATGGCCGCCGTGTTCGCCAACGACGGCGCCGCCCTGCTGCTCACCCCCATCGTCATCGCCATTCTCAAGCGCCTCGAGTTCGAGCCCGCCTCGGCCCTGGCCTTCATCATCGCCACCGGGTTCGTGGCGGACACCGCAAGCCTTCCGCTGGTGATCTCCAACCTGGTGAACATTGTCACGGCCAACTACTTCGGCATCGGGTTCGATCGCTATGCCCTGGTCATGATCCCGATCGCGCTGGTATCGCTGGCGGCCACCCTGACGGTACTCTGGGGAGTGTTCTGGCATCGAATACCCAAGCGCTATGAACTCGAGAACCTCGAGTCGCCCCGCTCGGCTATCAAGGACAGGCTGGTGTTTCACGCAGCGTTCCCGCTTCTGGGTATGTTGATGGTGGCCTACGTCGTGACCGCGCCTCTTGGAGTACCCGTCGCCTTCGTCACCGGGGGGGCGGCGCTGGTACTGACGGCGTTGGCTGGACGCTGGTGGCGCGGCGGTCGTGGTGCGGTGATACGTGTATCGAGCGCCCTCCTGGGGGCACCCTGGCAGATCGTGCTGTTTTCGCTGGGCATGTATCTGGTGGTGTACGGGCTCGGCAATGCGGGCTTGACCGGCTACGGCGCCCAGGCGCTCGAATGGCTCGCGAGACAAGGCGATATCGTCGCCACCGTGGGGACCGGGTTTCTGGTCGCGCTCGTCGCCTCCTTGATGAATAATCTGCCTTCCACCCTGGTGGCGGCGCTGGCGATCGATCAGGCCGAACTGCCCGCGCTGACTCGGGAGCTGATGATCCATGCCAGCATCATCGGCAACGACCTGGGGCCGAAGTTCACGCCCATCGGCAGCCTGGCCACGCTCTTGTGGCTTCACGTGCTGGCGGGCAAGGGGTATCGCATCACGTGGGGGCAGTACATGAAGGTGGGGCTTCTGATCACCCCACCGGTGCTGCTGGTCACGCTCCTGGCGCTGGCCCTGTGGCTGCCGATGCTGCCACCCTGACGTCACTCCAAGGCGTAGTCGATGGTAGTGACCACGCGCACGCGCTTGGTCTGCGGGGTGTAGCTGTCCAGGTCCTCGATGGAGAAGTAGCCTTGGGTGGCGCTCTTGATGCCACCCACGGCGCTTCCCGAGTCCTCGGCGAACTGCTGGGCGGCGCTTCGCGCATCCGCCGTGGCCTCGCGGATCATCTCGGGCTTGATCGCGTCGAGCCCGGTGAACAGGAACTCGGTGCGGTACTCGTAGGTGGGTGAAAGCAGCACGCCCTGGCGCACCAGCGCGGTCGCCTCGGGCACCGCCTGGATCACGTCCGCCACCCGGTCGGTGCGCAGGAGCAGCGTGGCCTCGGCGCGAAAACGCTCGTCCGGGCGC
>NZ_JAMZBD010000541.1:0-1937 GCF_024158685.1 Halomonas sp. 707D4
GTGAAGCTCGCCCAGCGCCAGGAACATGTCGGCGAGCGCGGGATCGGCGACGTGCTCGCTCACCCGGGCGGCCAGCTGGCCCGGCGACTTCAGCGCCAGGGCGTCGAAGATCAGCGCTTCGCGGTCACCGTCGAGTCCGGCGGCCTCGACCAGGCTTCTGAAGATGCCGATATGGCCCAGCGCCAGGTGGATCTCGCGCGCGCCGGCGGCGGTGAGGCTCGCCAGGGCGAGTCGCAGGATTTCGCTGTCCGCCTCGAGCCCCGCGTGGCCGAAGAGCTCGACCCCCACCTGGACCGGGCTGCGCCCGCCCTGGTGCTGGTCGGCCTTGGCGCGCAGCACGTTGGCGCAGTAGCACAGGCGCACCGGGCCCTGGCGCTTGAGCGAGTGGGCATCCATGCGCGCCACCTGGGGGGTGACGTCGGCAGAGGCGCCCATCATGCGCCCAGTGAGTTGGTCGGTGAGCTTGAAGGTCTGCAGATCCAGGTCGGTTCCGGTGCCGGTCAAGAGCGAATCGAGAAATTCCACCGGCGGCGGCATCACCTGGTCGTAGCCCCAGACGTAATAGAGATCCAGCAGCGCGCGGCGCAGCTCTTCCATACGGCTTGCCTGAGGTGGCAGCACCTCATCCATGCCGTCGGGCAGCAGCCAGCGGTCAGCGATGGTCATGTCAACAATCCTGCAAGACGATGAAGGCCCCGAACGCGCTGAAATCGCCCGCGTGAACGCGGGGTCGCCGAATGGGGGCCACAAAAAAACCGGGCGAACGCCCGGTTCAATTAAGTCTAACACGTTTGTCGGCGAGATGAACCCCGTCGCCCTGAAACGGCGAGGCTCATCCGGCAGGATCACTCCTGATCGCTTGCCGCCTCGGTCGCGGCGCCGTCTGGGCTTCGCAGGTAGCGGAAGAAGTCGCTGTCCGGCTCCAGCACCAGCATGTTGCCATCCCCGGAGAAGCTCGAGCGGTAGGCGTTCAGGCTGCGCCAGAAGGCGAAGAACTCCTGGTCCTGGCCGTAGGACTCCGAGAAGATCGCCGCCGCTTCCGCGTCGCCTTCACCGCGCAGGGTTTCCGCGCGCTCGTTGGCCTGAGCGAGAAGCACCTGGCGGCGACGGTCGGCGTTGGCACGAATGCGCTCGGCCTCCTCCTGACCCTGGGCGCGCCACTCGCGCGCCTCGCGCTCACGCTCGGAGCGCATGCGCTGGAAGACCGCCGCGGAGACGTCCTCGGGCAGGTCGATCCGCTTGATGCGGATATCGCGCACCGCCACGCCCAGCTCGTCGCGCATCAGTCGGTCGAGCTCCTCGGTAGGCCCGATCATCAGGTCGTCGCGACGCTCGGCGATGATCTCCTGCAGGTTCAAGCGACCGAACTCGTTACGCAGGCTTTCGTCGACGCGCGGCTGGATGAGGCGAATCGCCATCATCTCGTCGCCGGCGGTCGCCTCGTAGTAGCGGGTCGGGTCGACCACCTGCCACTTGACGTAGGAGTCGACGATCACCGCCTTCTGCTCCAGGGTCAGGTAGCGGCTGGTATCGGTGTCCAGCGTCAAAAGGCGCGTGTCGAACTTGCGGATCGTCTGGGCGATCGGCACCTTGGCGTGAAGGCCGGCGGTGATGTTCTCCTCGATGACCTCACCAAAGCGCAGCTTCACCGCGCGCTGGGTTTCATCGACCACGTAGAGCGTGTTGCTGGCAAGCCAGGCCACGGCGGCCAGGCCACCGACGATCAGCAGGGAGCGATTATTGATCATTTAGCGACCCTCCCGGCGGATACCGCCGTTGTTCGACGTGCCGCCGCTGCCCTGGGTATTGCGCAGCGTCTCGAGCACCGACGGGTCGATCTGCTCGTCGTCGCTGCCGGAGGCGTTCGCCGGGCGACTACCGCCCTGGCCACCGCGCATCTGATCCAGCGGCAGGTACATTAAGGGGGCGTTTTCGCT
>NZ_JAMZBD010000542.1:0-1910 GCF_024158685.1 Halomonas sp. 707D4
CCGCCATGATGATGGGCCTGACCGCGGAGCTTCTGGGCAAGATGCACGGCGTCACCCGGGAGGAGCAGGACAAGTTCGGCGTGCGCTCCCACCAACGCGCCCAGGCCGCCAACGAGAAGGGCTACTTCGACAACGAGATCATCGGCGTCGAAGGTCACGACAGCCAGGGCTTCCGGGTCAACGTCAAGCACGACGAAGTGGTGCGCGCGGACGCGAGCCTCGCGTCGATGGCGGAGCTCAAGCCGGTGTTCGACCCGAGAAACGGCACCGTCACCGCTGGCACCTCCTCGGCGCTTTCTGTCGGCGCCTCGGCGATGGCGATCATGAGTTACGAGCGTGCCCAGGCGCTGGGCCTTTCGCCGATCGCCCGGGTGCTGTCGACGGGCGTGGCCGGCTGCGACGCCTCGATCATGGGCTACGGCCCGGTGCCGGCCTCGAAAAAGGCGCTCAAGGCCGCCGGGCTCACTGCCAAGGAGATCGAGACCGTCGAACTCAACGAGGCCTTCGCCGCCCAGGGTATCCCGGTATTGAAGGATCTGGGCTTTCTCGACGATCTCGACCAGAAGGTCAACCTGCACGGCGGCGCCATCGCACTGGGCCATCCGCTCGGCTGCTCCGGCTCGCGCATCTGCACCACGCTCTTGAACGTGATGCGCCAGCAGGACACGACACTTGGCCTGGCCACCATGTGTATTGGCATGGGTCAGGGCGTGGCCACGGTGTTCGAGCGCTTGAGGTGATCCAGCGCGCTTGAAAGACGGCACCTTCGGGTGCCGTTTTTGGTGGGGTCGAGTCAATGCCGCCGTCGAGCCGGCGATCACCTGGAAGCCAGGCTCGCGCGGCGCGGACACGCTCCATCGCACGCCCCTTCGACATTGCGTGTGGCGGTGGACGTGCCACACTGAAGGGCAGTCGCCACCGGGAGCCTTTATGTCTGCCGACCGCAAGATCCACGTCTACTACGATGGCCAGTGCCCGCTGTGTCGCCGCGAGCGGCGCCGCTTCGAGCGCCTTTCCGGCAAGCGCGGCGCGGACATCGTCTGGTGCGATGTCACCGAGCACCAGCACGCGCTCGGCGAGCGCGGCATCGATTGCGAGACCGCGCTTCGCTCGCTGCATGTCGAGCTGAAGGACGGGCGCATCGTCGAAGGCATCGACGCCTATCGTCTGCTCTTGAAGCGTATTCCCTGGCTCGCGCCGGGCGCGTATATTATCGGCTTGCCCGGCCTCAAGCAGGTGCTTCGCCGCTACTACGATCACTGGGTGGACAAGCGCCTGAAGCGCCAGGGCCGACTGCAGTGACGGGCCCTGGCGCCGTGCGGAGGATCGAACGGTACCTTGGCCGCTTGCGGGAACGAGGGTCTGAAAAAAATAGCAGGGAGTCATGATGAACAAGGGAAATCGTTCCAGCGCCTTGGGGGCCGTCGCGCTGGTGGTGTTGATCACCGGCTGCGCGGGGCGCCCTTCGACACCGCCGCCCCCGGCGAGCGAGACGGTCCAGGCGCCTCAGACCGCGCCGGCCCCGGCGGCGGTACCCGCCTACGGCAAGACGGATATCTACTGGGTACCGCCGCTGATCACCAGTCCCGAGGAGCAGGCGGCCTACTACGTCAGCCGCCTTTCCGATCGTCGCTTCATCGCACCGGGGCCGAGCGGGCCACGCTACGTGGCCGCCGAGGAGCTCGGGCGCATCGGGCTGCCCGCCGTGGCGCTGTTGTTGTCGCGCCTGGATAGCCGCGACGAGTACGAGGTGATGCTGGCGCTCTATGCGCTCGAGCTCGCCACCAGTGACCCGCAGTTGCTGGCGCGAACCCGAAGCGATGCCATCGAACTCGTCGACCCCTTGAATCCCGAGGCCAATGCCCGGAACGTGGCGGCGGCGAAGGAGTGGCAGGCGCGCCACCCCGGGG
>NZ_JAMZBD010000543.1:0-1901 GCF_024158685.1 Halomonas sp. 707D4
CCTCCAGACCATGACGGCGGGCCACGCAGTCGCCCTGCGCCGCGCCGGCGCGGCAAGCGGGCGTGGGCTTCCGGTCAAGAGTTTAAGCAGGTTGCCCTTCACGCCGCAGCTGCTGCTCGCGGACGGCTCTCATGAGGCGGCCGAGCTTGCGGCACTGGGGATGCCGGTCTACCGCGTGGCGGATATCGACCAGGCCGTGCTCGCGATGGGCCGCTACGCTCGCCAAAAGCTTGCGGGCAAGGTGATCGGCGTCACCGGCAGCGCCGGCAAGACGACCCTGGTCGCGCTGCTCGAGGCGCTGCTGCGCCCTTGGGGGGAAGTGGGGGCGACCACTCACAGCGCCAACCTGCCCCACGGCATCGCCTGGACGCTGGCCAGCGTCCCCTGGCAGGCGCCTTATCAGGTCATCGAGATGGCGATCGGGCGCATGGGCCAGAACTCCGCGCTGGCGCGCCCGGACGTGGCGGTGTTTCTCAACGCGGGGCCGGCGCATCTGGAGTATCACGACAGCGTCGAGCAGGTGGCGGTGCGCAAGAGCCGCATCTTCGAGTCGATGCCGCCGGGCGGCGTGGCGGTGATCAACCGCGACATGGCGCAGTGGCCGATCGTCCTGGAGGCGGCGCGACGACACGGGCTGCACATCCTCTCCTTCGGCGCCCACCCGGACGCCACGGTTCGCCGGGTCGAGTCCGACGACGCGGCGCGCCTGGTGGTCGACTACCCAGGCGAGCGCGTGGAGATCGCCATGGACGGGCAGGGGCAGCACTGGGCGATGAACGTGCTGGCGGCCTTCGGGGTGCTGCTCGCGCTGGGCTTCTCGCCTCGCGACGTGGTGCCGTTCGTGTCACGGGTGGCGCCGCCCGAGGGGCGTGGCCGCCGCCGACGCATCGCCTGGCGAGAGGGCGATATCGAGCTTCTCGACGACGCCTACAACGCCAACCCGCTGTCGATGAAGGCCATGCTGGCGCAGGCGCAGGGGGTCCAGTCGCGCCGCAAGCACCTGGTGCTGGCCGACATGCTCGAACTCGGCGCGCAGAGCCCTGACTACCATCGCGCGCTGGTCGAGCCGATCCTCGCAAGCGGCGCCCACTCGGTGTGGCTGCTGGGTGAGCAGATGCAGACCCTCGAGCCGCTGCTCGGAAAGAGCGTTCCCCGGGTGGCCAGTTTTTCCTCGAGATCAGCGCTGGCCGAGCGGCTTCGTGAGGCGCTCGAACCCGGCGACTGGGTCGCCTTCAAGGGCTCGAACAAGTTCGGACTGAGCGAGCTCGCCCGCCGTTTGAGCGAGGCCTAGCGACAAAAAAAGCCCGCCGGGAGGCGGGCGGGACGTCACGGTCTTGCGTCAAAGGGGAAAAGAAAAGTAGAAAAAGGGGCCGCAGCCCCTCGGGGTCGATCAGTTGCGGATCAGGTAGTCGAAGGCGCCGAGCGAGGCCTTCGCGCCTTCGCCCATGGCGATGACGATCTGCTTGTAGGGCACGGTGGTGACGTCGCCGGCGGCGAAGACACCGGGCACGGAGGTCATGCCGTGGGCGTCGACGATGATCTCGCCACGCGGGGTCATCTCGATCGGGGTGTCCTTGAGCCACTCGGTGTTGGGCACCAGACCGATCTGGACGAAGATGCCTTCGAGCGCGATCTGCTTGAGCTCGTCGGTGTTGCGATCCTTGTAGGTCAGGCCGTTCACGCGGCTGCCGTCGCCGGTCACCTCGGTGGACTGGGCGTTGAGGATGATGTCGACGTTGGGCAGGCTCTTGAGCTTTTTCTGCAGCACCGCATCGGCGCGCATCTCGCCCATGAACTCGACCAGGGTGACGTGATCGACGATACCCGCCAGATCGATCGCCGCCTCGACGCCGGAGTTGCCGCCGCCGATCACCGCCACGCTCAAGAGCAAGACCTTGATC
>NZ_JAMZBD010000544.1:0-1899 GCF_024158685.1 Halomonas sp. 707D4
CCGCTGGCCTCGGTCTGGCCCTCTTCGTAGTCGAAGCGCACCAGCGCGTCCTGGTTGGCGACGAACAGGCCATCGTCGATCAGCGCCAGGCCGTAAGGAGCATTCAGGTCCTCGGCGAAGATGGACTGCTGGTAAGTGCCATCATTGTTGGGGCGTAGAAGCGTCAGCCGGTCACCGCTTTCCACCGAGGTGTTGCCCTGGTCCTTGATGTAGCCGGCGATGACGTCCTTGGGCTTGAGCTTGGCAGCGTTTCCGCCGCTGCCTTCCGCCACCAGGATATCGCCGTTCGGCAGTACCAGGGTCTGGCGGGGCACTTTCAGGTCGGTACCGATGGCAGAGATCGTGTAGCCCTCGGGCACGGTAGGAAGCTGATCCCCCCATTCGGCGGGCTCGGGAACCGTCATGTCCGGCAGCAGCCCCCGCTGAGGTTCCGGCAGCGTGGGGTCAGGACCGTAAGGCCGCTCGACGGCTCCGGCACCGGTGGCGATCAGGAGCGCACAGAGCGCAGGCAAGGGCGTGATGCGCGAATGGCTCATGAGGTCACTCCTTCGGTGTCGACACGTTTTCTTGCAAAACCCAGAAACAGCGCCGCCAGGGTCATGACGACGATCACCACCGAGAGGACCAGCCCCGTCGGCATCATCGCCCAGGCATCGCGGGCGTGTATCAAGGCGTTGATGAAGCCCAGTACCCAGGTCACCACCAGCAGCGCCAGGTAGGCCAGCGCCAGCGGCGAGCGGCGAGCGGCGCGAAACAGGCCGACCACGGCGGCCAAAATCGCCAGGCCGTTGAACACCAGGGCGCCGGCGATCAGCCAGGAAGCAAAGGTGCTCCACTGGATATGGTAGCTCACCGAATAGGTGTAGTCGCACAGCGCCGCGCCGAGATAGAGCGGCAGCATGCCGGCCAGCAGCACGGCGTGAAGCGGATGGATATCGCTTCGGTAGATCGAGTGGGGGGACGCCATCATGGGGCTTTCTCCTTGATCGGGGGCCGGTACGGTCGCGTTCGGTGCCCGGGTGTGGCAAAGGCCAAGGCCATCAAGGTGAGTATAGGAGAGCCTGCAGGCATCGCGAACCGAATGACACCGAAAAGTCGTGTTCGTTATTTGACACGCGGAATTTTTTGTGTGCCTGCATAAGTCACTGTTTAGAAAGTGAAACGATTTCTTGAACTAATGTCTAAGCACGTTTTAATGCCACTTTAATCAAACACATAAGCGATCTTGGCAAGGGTGGTTGGATTTTTATATTGTTTTTTTCAATTGCGCCGATAGGATGCCGAAAAAGAAAACGAGATTTTCGAAATGGAAAACGTGGCCGCGGCCGGGCCGGCGCTCGGGCCAGCGGACGAATCGGCATCTGACATAGTTGGGTAACAATGCTTGCAACGATTTTTCTGCACGAGATAGCGGGTACGGCCGTATTGACGCTGCTGGGTTGCGGGGTAGTGGCGAACGTGCTGCTGAACGGCACCAACGGCAAGGGGAGCGACGGTATCGTCATCTTCTTCGGCTGGGGGCTTGCGGTGTTCTGCGCCGTCTACGTGGCCTACGACACCGGCGCCCACATCAACCCGGCGGTGACGCTGGCGCTGCTGGTGAGCCCGGCCAGCGAGTACGCGCCGAACATTCCGATCACCATAGCCACGACGCTTGCCTACTTGAGTGCGGAGTTCATCGGCGCCTTCATCGGTGCGCTGGTCTGCTATCTGGCCTACAAGAAGCATTACGACGCCACCGACGACGCCGGCGCCGTGCTCGCCACCTTCTCCACCGGCCCGGCGATTCCCGCAAAGGGCTGGAATCTGGTGACCGAAATCATCGGTACCTTCGTGCTGATCTTTGTCATTATCATGTTCGGCAACACGCCTTCCGGGCTCGGGCCGCTGGCGGTGGCG
>NZ_JAMZBD010000545.1:0-1896 GCF_024158685.1 Halomonas sp. 707D4
ACCCCGAGTGCCCGGACGCCGACGACACCTTCGCGGTGATTCGCGCGCTCTGCTTCTCCGGCATGCACCGCGAGCTCTTGCGAGAGTACCCGGACCAGGTCGGCCCCAACGTGCGCGACAACGTCCGTGAGGGCGAAAGCTACTCGGCGCTGGACGTGGTGCGCGCGCTGACCAACCAGCAGCACCTCTATCGCCACTGGCAGACGTTCTTCGAGCACCACGACTTCGTGCTGGCGCCCACCACCACCATCAGCCCGCGGGACTGGCACGAGCTCTACCCCACCGAGATCGACGGCGAGCCGACGCAGAGCTACTACCACTGGCTCTCGATGGCCTACGCCTCCACACTGGCCGGCCATCCGTCGGTGACGCTGCCGACCGGGCGCGACGAAAACGGCCTGCCCTTCGGCCTGCAGATCATCGGTCGACGCGGCAGCGACCTGGAGACCCTGGCCTTCGCCCGCGAACTCGAGACGCTGTTCGCCGACGACGACGCCTTGGCCCGGCCTCGGGTCGACCTCGCCTATCTGCGTGATGCGGCTCCGCTCAAGGAGGCCGAGGGCTTCATGGGCTTCTAGAGCGCTGAAGGGTTCATTCTCGCTGCGCGATCAAAGAACAGCGCGTTCGCATCGACAACGATCATACGCTGACCGTCTACCTGCCCGGCGGGGTAGACGGCGGCCCACGCAGCCCCTCCTTCACTTTGATCAAACTGATCAATAACTTCCCTGTTCGTCGTTTCGTTCCTCGGTTGCTGCCTGGTTCGAGGAGCAAAACCCATCAATTCCATCAGCGCATACCGCTCACTAGACGATGGTATGACTTGCCAAATTTGAACGATTCGATCATTTTAGTGCGCATACTCATCAAACCGATCATTCATGGAATCCCCTGGAGGCAGCATGAGCACGTTCGAATTCCGCGGCATCGTCCCCGCCCTGATCACTCCCCTCGACCAGAACGAAGAGATCGACGAGCAGGGGCTTCGCGAGTTGACGGAAACGCTGATCCAGAAAGGGGTTCACGGCCTGTTCGCGCTGGGCACCAACGGCGAGTTCTTCTCGCTCTCCGATGACGAGAAGGTGCGGGTGGCGACCATCGTCAAGGAGCAGGCGGCGGGGCGCGTACCGGTCTACGCCGGCACCGGCGGCTACACCACGCGCGGCGTGATCGAGCTCAACCGGCGCATGGAAGAGGTCGGCGTCGACGGGCTTTCGATCATCACCCCCTACTTCAACGGCGCCACGCAAGCCGAGCTCATCCTGCACTACCAGCGCATCGCCGAGGCCACGCCGCTGCCGATCCTGCTCTACACCATTCCGGCCAAGGCCGGCGTGACCCTGACCGTGGAAAGCGTGGCCAAGCTCTCCGAAATCCCCAACATCCGCGCGATCAAGGACAGCGGCGGCGATTTCGACCGCCTGGTCCAGCTGATTCGCCTGCGCCGCGACGACTTCGCCGTGTTCACCGGCACCGACTCGATGATCCTGTGGACGCTGATGGCCGGCGGCGACGGCGCCGTGGCCGCGACCACCAACGCCGTGCCGGACGTGGTCATGACCATCTGGAACGCCTGGAAAGCGGGTGATTTCGAGACCGCCCGCGAAGCCCAGGAGAAGCTTCGCCCGCTGCGCAGCGCCTTCGCCCTGGGCACCATGCCGAGCGTGCTGAAGACCGCCGCGACGCTGCTCGGCATGCCGGCGGGCCCGGCGCGCTCGCCGGTCCAGGCGCTCACCCCCGAGGCGTTGGAGAAGCTCAAGAAGGCGCTCGAGGTCTACGACCGTGTCGAGCGCTGAGTCGCGCACCGTTCAACTGCTGATCGTCGCCGATGACCTGACCGGCACGGCGGATTCCGCCGTGGGCTGCACCCAGGCGGGGCTCGCCACCGCCGTGGTG